>NZ_JBFOCN010000003.1:0-17741 GCF_040907815.1 Aeromonas sp. s6 | reverse complement strand
AGCAGGAACCCGGTACTGCGCGAGCAGCTATCACCCAGTAATGGGAATCCCCCTCCTGTGACGCGAAGCGCTAAGGTGGGGGAGGATGTCAACAACCACAAATACGCCGAACAGCTGGAACGCTCCGGCTGCACCCAGGTGACCGAAGCCCAGGGCTGCGATATTCACAAGAGCAAGGCGGAAAACGCCAAGGCAGGATTTGGCACCGCCGCCCCGGCCGCCGACGGCGGATTGAACATGAGCTATGAGCAGAAGCTGGAGCGCTCAGGCTGTACCCAGGTGAGCGAGCTCAGCGGCTGTGACATCAACAAGAGCAAGGCCGAGAACGCCGCCGCCGGATTTGGCGCCGCCCCCGCAGCGGCCAGCGCCAGCCCCTACGCCGGCAACGGGGTCGCCACCTTCCCCGAGACGGGCGCCACGGTCGCGAACATCCGCATCGATGACAAGGATCAGGTGTGGGTCAACGACAAGCAGGTCAGTACCAGGAAATCCGACGGCGCCCTGGTGTTCAAGGAGGGCATGGTCATCTACACCATCCAGGGGGATCGCCGCCTCAAGGGAGAAGATGGCTGGGTCGACAACGATGCGGGCACCAAGGGGTCCATCGCGGCCAAATGACCCCGTCACCATCACGACAAGGGGAGCCGCGGCTCCCCTTGTCGTTTCTGCATGCCTGCAACCGACGCCCCCCTACCTCTTCTTCGGGAAGTCCAGCACGGCCACCACCGGCGAGCAGGACGGGAGCGCCGACCAGGAGGGGGCGTCGAAGATGAAGCGGGCGACGGCACAGGTCGGCATGCGAGTGATACCGGAGGAAAAGCCATGAGCCAGGTCGGTGAAGGCAGGATCATGACCCACCAGCAGTACGCAGGCGAGATCATCTGAAAGCTCCCCCACCACCCCGAGAAGGGTCCCGGCATCGCTCTCGTAGAGGCCCTCGTCGATGACGATGCGGTCCGGGGAATAACCCAGCTCCCCGGCAAGCAGCCGGGCGTTCGTCAGGGCCCGGCAGGCGGGGCTCGAGAGGATGAGATCGGGCTTCACCCCAAGGTGCGCCAGACGAGCCCCCATCAGGGGCGCATCGCGCAGCCCGCGCGCAGCCAGCGGACGAGCGCGGTCAGACAAAGACGCGTCTTCCCAGCTCGACTTGCCATGGCGTACCAGGATCAGGGTTCTTCTCATGACGCACTCCCTGGTTGATCAGGGCCACAGGCGGCCCCTCAGACAGCCCCCCGTTTGCCAGCATGAAGGGGCAGGAGCACCATGGTCAGCAGCACACCTTCTACCCCCCAGCCTACCTGTTCCCAGTGTACTGTCTCCCCGGTCAGCATGCCGGTGAGCAGCACAGTGGCGCAGATGAGGGTCCAGCCGGTCAGGTGGAGGAAGGACTCCCCCGGTAGCAGCGCTTGATCAGGATGGGGTTCAGGGCCATGGCCACACAGCCGAGCAGGTAGATGCGATTGCCGGGAGCGAGGCTGAAGGCAAAAAGCCCGATGAGGGGACCATCGGGCTCTGCGGCAAGGATCAGGGGCTCACTTCTTCCATGAAGACAAGCCGAAGGGGTTCGGCCAGCAGTTCGTCCGCCTGGCGAGCGAAAGCCTGGAAATACGCGGTCTCACAGTGGGCATCCAGGGCGGCCTGACTCACGAAGGCTTCCCGCATGTAGAAGGTGCCGGGTTCATCCTTCAACTCGAACAGCACGTAATCGAGGTTGCCCGGCTCCTGGCGAGTGGGGTCAATCAAGGTAAGCAGGGCATCGCGAAGGCGCTCTCCCATGCCGTCACGGGCCTTGAGCACTGCGATCGATACCAGTTTGTCTGTCTCTTTTTTCATCCAGTTTTCTCCGTTGTACATCGTCAACACGCCAGAGAGTGCAACCTGGACAGCGATTTATACTGCCGGATGCTCCCCCATCAGACGTTGCCCAGTGTAGGCAGGACGGTGGGGGCCATATAGGGGGGCAGAATGAACACTGTGTTCAACGGGGTGGATAACCACGCCGTGCACGGAGGAACAAACGAGCGGGAGGGATCATGGCGCAAAGGGTGGCAACGGGACCCGCCAGGAGGCGGCACGGCTTGCGGCCCCCTGGTCCAGGCTAAGGGCCTGCAGACCAGCGCTCAACGTCAAGGCAATAGGTGGTGAAAGGGTGTTCGCCCAGGCGCGTTTTCCTCACCCAGATGGCCCGTCTGGCGAGGGACAGATAAGGCGGGCGGGTATCCAGCAAGTGAAAGAGTATCGTCCGATGGCCAAGCTCCCTCGCCCACCCCATCATCTCGTTGAAAATCGCCACGCCGCTTCCCCAGCCGGCCTTGGCGAGCACGATGGCAAGCTCCACCCCCTCGTCATCGGGCTGGATACCGCACCACCCCGCCAGGGTGCCGTCGAGGAAGATGGCGCGCACGCGGCAACCTGGCCGGGCGTCGACTCCCAGCTTGTACGCCATCCAGTCGCGCACCCCGGCCACATCGAAAAGCGGGTGAGGGATCAGGTGCTTTCGCAGCGTCTCGTCGTTGAGCAGCGGCAGAAAATCCTCTGCCCTGACAGCAGAAAAGGGGCTGAACACCATGGAGGTCTCTCTCATTGCCCGAAGAGGCACCCTAGTAGGGGGTGCCATCCTTGTGTCTGGCTGACCAGGCGCCATCGGCACCCTGTACCAGGGCCAGATCGTCGTCGGGATAGTCGACGGTGTCCCCTGGCAGCCTGTCCCCCACCTCGAGATAGACGGCGTCCACCTCACCGTGGTTGAGCAACTGGTGGGCCAGGCCGCTGCCCCCCTTGAAGCCGATGCACTCCCCCGGCGACATCCGGTACTCCTCCTCCCCGTGGCGCAGGGTGGGATTGCCCGAGAGCACATAGACGAACTCGTCCTGCAGGCCGTGATGGTGCTTGAGCGCCGAGATGGCCCCCGGTGCCAGGGTCGTCAGGTTGACCCCGAAATTGGCAAGGCCGAAATGATCCCCCAGCCTGCGCCGGGTGCGGTGCTTGACCAGGGAGGCAAAGGGCTCCGGATAGAGGGACTTTGCCTTGTGCTCGGGGATGGCCGTTGCCTGAATGGCACGCTTGTCAGCCATGTTCTGATCCTCCCAGTGAATGACGTCTCTCTTTATAGCCTGCGCCTTAGCGGCGAAACATGGGCAGGGGGTTGAAAGGGTGTCTCACACACCATGCCATGCCCGGTTGCCGCCAGATGGCAAAGACACCCTGTTTTTCGTTTGGCTATCTTAATGGCACACCGGAAAATGGGAAGTCGCGTTGGCGACCTCACCAATGGAATGAAGAAGATGGCCCGCGATCACCGGGAAATGCCCTCTTCCAGCGGCCCGGGTATGGAGGGGCACCGGCACATGCAGACCCGGTGACTAGAGCACCTCAATCCTGACCTTGATAAGCCCGGATCGGGGATTGCCGATGGCGCTGAACGCCGCCCTGGAGAGATCGATGATGCGCCCGCGGGGGAAATTGCCCCTGTCGTTGACCCGCACCACCACGCTCTTGTCGTTGGCGAGGTTGGTGACCCTCACCAGGGCGCCAAAGGGCAGTGTCATGTGGGCGGCGGTGTTGGCGTGGCGCTGGTAAGGCTCCCCGCTGGCGGTGCGCTTGTTGTGGTAGCGATCGGCGTAATAGGAGGCAAGCCCCGTCTGGGTATAGCCTCGCCAGTTGCCCGCACTGCCTGCATCAGGGTGGCTGCTGCAGGCGGCCAGCAGCAGGCACAGAGAGGCCAGCAGCCCTTTTTGTCGCGTCGTCATGCGTTGCTTCCTCGATGGGACAGAGCGACCAGCATCGCCAGTCAGGCTTCCGTTAACAGGGGCCTACTCTCTCACATTTCCCATGGAAAACGGGAGGCCCAAGCCTCCCGTTTTGCGTATCGCTCCGTCAGCCCCTGTCAGGGGAAGATGTCAGGCGATGAGCTTGTCGTCGGCGAAGCCAAAGCCGCGCAGCCCCACTACATGCACATGCTCGTGCTTGCCCTGCACCTTGCGGATGAGCTTGTAGGTGGTGCCCTTCTCGGGGCTGATGTTCTCCGGCGCCGCGATGAGGAGCTGCATGTCCTGCCGCTCGCACAGCTCGAACAGGGTGGCGATGGATTTGCCATCAAGCCGTGCCGCTTCGTCCAGGAACAACAGGCGGCAGGGAGCGATGTCCTTGCCGCGCAGACGGCGGGACTCCTCCTCCCAGCTGATGAGCACCATCAAGAGGATGGCCTGACCGGTGCCGATCGCCTCGCCGGTGGAGAGGGCGCCGCTCTCGGCCCGCAGCCAGCCGTCAGCCCCGCGCTGCACCTCGATCTCCAGCTCCAGGTAGTTGCGATAGTCGAGCAGCACGTCCCCCATCACCTGATAGTTGCGCTCCCCCTGCTCCACCTGCGGGTTGAGACGCTGGAAGAGCTTGGCCATGGCCTCGGAGAAGCTGAGCTCCTTGTCGGCGAAAAGATCGTTGTGCATGGCGCTCTGATCGGCGAGTGCGGTCAGGAGGCGAGTGTGGGCCTCGCGGATATTGACGTTGAGACGCACCCCGCGCACCAGACCGAAGGCGATGTTCTGCAGGCCCTGGTTCAATACCCGGATGCGGTTCTGCTCCCGGCGGATGATGTTGGTGATCTTGGCCGCCACCTCGTGGGAGGAGAGGGACAGATGGGTTTCCCGCTGCTTGAGCTCGTCGGCGAGGCGCGCCAGCTCGATCTCCATCTCCTCGATGGCTTCCACCGGATCGTCCGAGCGGATGATGTCGTTGCGGATGCGATCTTTCAGGTAACGGTAGACCTGCACATAGAAGGCGACCTTCTGCTCGGTGCTGCGGTTGCCTTCCGACAGACGCAGCGCATCGCGCAGGGCCTCGTCGTGGGCCACCGCCACCCGCAGGGCGCCGAGGGCCTTGTCCGACATGGAGCGCAGCTCGTCGCTGTCGAGGTACGCCAGCTCGCGCTTGTTCAGACGCTTCTCGACGTCGGTCTCCCGTGCCAGACGCACCACCCGCGACCAGCTCGCCTTGTGACCCACCAGGGATTTGCGGGCGCTGTAGTAATCCTTGCCTTCGAGCTTGAGACGACCGCCAAGGGACTCGATTTCGCGCTTGCACACCTGCAACTGGGCCTCGGCGCTGGTGCGGCGGGTCCGGGTGCGGATAAGCAGCTCTTCAATCTCTTTCTTGTGGGCACGGGCCTTCTCTTCCATGTCATCCGACAGGGTCAGCCCCATGGCCGCCAGCTCCTGCTCGAACTCCGCCAGGGTCTGCCCCTTGGCCGAGGCGCTGGAATCGAGCGCCGTGCGCAGTTGCAGCGCCTCGGTGTGGCGCTGGGTGATCTGCTTGTGCTGCTCACCGGCGGTGCGGGCGGCAAGCTCTGCCGCCTTGAGCTTCTCTTTGAGTCGCTCGCTCATCTCGGAGGCCTTGCCCAGCAGATCTTGCGCATCCTGATAGGCAAAGTGCGGCAAACGGGCCACCAGCTGATCGAGGGCGTAGCAACGGCGCTTCTGCTCGGCCAGCAGGTCGCTCACCTCGTCAAAGGCCGCCTGCAGGGCCGCCAGATCCTGGGGATCCTGGCGCAGCACCTGCACCATGGTTTCCAGTTTTTCCAGCGCCTTGCCGTGCCTGGCGATAAAGGCTTCGGCTGTTTTAAGGGCCTCCACATCGGCGTGAGCCGCCTCGAGGCGGGCCGCCAGGTCTGCCTCGGCAAACAGGTGGGCAAAGGGCAGCATCCCCTGCACCAGCTGGATATGGCGGGTCAGCTGGGCGGCGGCGGCTTTGGCATCACTCAGCTGCTTGTCGCACTCGGCGATGGTTTCTTGCAGCTTGCGCTGCTCGTGCTGCTTGGCCTGCACCTCGGCTTCGGGGTCCGGGCGGAAGGCGATATCCAGATGCTGGCCGATAAAGTCGCGGAAGTGGCCGTAGAGACGGTGGTACTTCTGCTGCTCGAAGGCGGCCTTGGCGTAGCCCTCGATGAGGTTTTCCCGCTCAAGATCGAGCTGCTCGATCCGTTTTTCCCGGGCGGCGCGGCCAAACAGCGGCAGCTCGGGGTAGCGGGAGAAGCGCACCTGACGTTTGCTGGTGCGCACCAGCACGGCGTCCCCCAGCTCATCAGCTTCCACCAGATCCTCGTCAAAGGAGTCGGGGTTGCCCTGGATGAGGTAGATATCTTCCGGGCAATCTTCCAGCTTTTTCAGCCGCTCGATGGCGCCTTCGAGGTCGAGCACCACCAGGGCGCTGCGAGCCGGGCCGTAGAGCGCGGAGTAGTAAGGGGCATCATCGATGGAGATGTCGTCATAGACGTCCGAGAGCAGCACGCCCCCCACCTGCTCGGCGATGCGGGCAAGACGCGGATCCGCCTCGCCGGCACCCAGCTGCAGGTTGCGAATTTGCATCTCCAGCGCCTGTTTCTGGCCCTGAATGCGGTTGCTCTCCTGCTCGAACTCCCGCTCCTTGTCGAGCACGCTCTGCATGCCGGAAGAGAGTTCTTCGGCGGTGGCCAAGGCCAAGCCACTCTGCTCGCGCAGTTGCTCGAGTTTTTCAAAGGATTTGAGCCAGCGCGGGGCCAGCTTGGTCAGCTCCGCGATATCGCGACCCAGCTGAGTACCCTGATGCTCGAGGCTGGCGCGGCGCTGATTGGCCTCTGCCTGCTGCTCGGAGAGCTCCTCCTGGCGGGTGCGCTGGGCTTCGAGGAAGATCTCCAGCTCGTCCTGGCTAGCAATGTGCTGACCAGACGCCTGGGCCAGCTCGTCTCGCAGCCGCAAGAGCGTCTTCTGGCTTTCGCTCTCTTTCTCGAGGCGAGCCAGCGCGGCGCGCAGACCCTGCCCCTGGGCAATGCGGGCCTTGTCTTCGATGTGGCGCTTGAGCAGCGCCTGCGCGGTGGGCCAGGCAGCCTCGCGCACTGTCTCGGGTGCGATGCTGAGCAGCAGCGTCAGCGCCGCTTCGTGTTCGGCCACCGCCGCCTTGGCCAGCGCCAGCTGCTGCTCGGCCCCCAGCACCCGGCTGGTGAGGCTCTGCTCGGCTGCGCGGAACTGGTGCAGGGTGTCGCTCGCCTGCGCAGGCTCGAGCCCCGGCAGTTCGCACTGCTCGCGGGCGTTTTCCAGGGCCTGCACCGCCTGACGGTACTGGATGGCGCGGGTCTGCTGGATATCGAGCGCCTGCTGGTAGTCGGCCAGCTGGGTCTTGAGGCTGTCCACCTCTGCCTGGGCCAGCTCCTTGCGCTCCTCCACTTCCAGCAACTGGCCGTGGATCTCTTCCACCACCGCCTGCTGCTGCTCGAGCTTGTCGTTGAGCTCCGCCAGATCGGCGCGATAGAGGGCAATCTTCTTTTGCAGGGCCACGGCCGCCATCACCTTGGCCAGGTGCTCGGCGGCGGACTCCAGCTCGTCGGTCAGGAGCTTCTCGCGGTTGGTGAGCTGATCCACCTCGTCCGCCAGATAGATGGCGCGCTGCTTCTCCTCGGCCAGCAGACGGCGTTTGCCGGCGAGCTCAGAGCGTGCCTTGAGGGCCAGCTCGGAGAGACGGCTCTTCTCGGCGGCGCCCCGCACATACTCCGCGGCCACATAGTGGGTGGTCTCGGTGATCAGGTTCTTGAAGAGATCCCGCTGACCTTGGGTCTCCTTGATGGCTTCCAGGGTGCGGCGGTTCTCGTAGATGGCCGCCTCCATGTCCTGGAACGCCTTGCGTACCCCGGAGTTCTCCGGCAGCAGGTATTCACGCAAGGAGCGGCTGATGGAAGACGAGATACCGCCGTAGAGGGAAGCTTCGATCAGGCGATAGAACTTGCCGCGATCCTTTTGATCCCGCAGTTTCTTCGGGGTGATGCCGAACTCGAACATGAAGTTGTGATAATCGGTCACCGTATTGAACTTGGCGACCTTGATGGCGCCGAGCTCCGCTGCCGCCCCCTTCAGATCAGCGAAGGCACGTACCCGACCCTTGCCGTCGTCGAGCTTCTCCAGCAGCAGATCCGTGGGCGCCAGGTGTTCGGGCACATCCACCAGGGCGAACGGAGTGATGTTGACCTTGTTGTCACGGTTGGCCACCTGTTCGAGGTGCACACCGACCCAGATCCGCTGCTCGCGGCTGTTCATCACTTCCAGCAGCGAATAGCAGTGGCCACGCTGCAGCTTGCCGTAGAGCCCCTTGTCGCGGGACGCGCTGGAGGAGCCCGCCTCCGTGGTGTTACGGAAATGGAGCAGTGACTGGTCGGGAATGAGGGCCGCGATAAAGGCCGCCATGGTGGTGGACTTGCCCGCGCCGTTACCGCCGGACAGGGTCGTGACCAGCTGGTCGAGATCGAAGGTGCGGGCAAAGAAGCCGTTCCAGTTGACCATGGTCAGGGATTTGAATTTGCCTCTCACGCCACACTCTCCATCAAACCGGCAGACACCATCAGTGCCGGCACATTAACGTTGCAGATCATCTTCCACCTCCAGCTCCAGCTGCTCTTCGTCCAGATCCTCTTCGATATCCTCGAACAGGGAATCGCTGCTCGGCATCTCGTCGTCATGGAAGATGGCTTCCCCTTCCTGGATCATCCGCAGTTGCACCGCGCGGGGATCCTCGTCGGAGCGCACATCGGCGGCGAAGCGGAACACGGATTCGTTGACCCGGAATTTGTCGCTGTTGCCAAGGGGGGTGATCATCCCGAGGCGCTTGAGGCGACGCATGGAGGTGCGGATCTTCTCGAGGAGCTTCTTCTTGTCCAGATCCGTGCCGCCGGAGCGGCTGTTGACCATGCGCAGCAGTTGCTTCTCGTCCGCCAGACTCAGCACCTCTTCTTGCAGCTCGCCCATGGCGAACACCCCTTCAGAGGCGAGCCTGTCCGGGCTCAGGAACAGGTAGCAGAGCACCTTGCCCACCAGCATATCGAGCTCGGATAGCACTGTTGTTCCGATGTCGGCGCTCGGGCGCGGACGCAGGTAGAAGAAGCCTTCCGGCGCCTTGATGAGTTCCACCTGATAGCGGCCGTAGAAGATCTCCAGCTCCTGGTGGTACTCCACCAGGGCCGAGTGCTGCTCGAATTCGTCGGCACTGATGTGGCGACCGGAGCGCAGGGCGGTGTCGATGCGCGGAAACAAGGGGTTGGCGATGGCCTCTGCGAGACGCAGGGGCAAGGGGAATTCAGTATTGATCGATGACATAGGCCTGAACCTTGGATCCAGCTTGGTTGATGGGTTTCCATGCGGGTTGGCGGTGGTGCTCGCGCTCACCGCTGGCATGGCCGAGACGCACGGCCTGATCGATCAGGAGGCGCGCCACGTCGAAGTGGGCATGGGCCGGGTAGTCCAGCAGGTATTCCCGCAGCACGTCGGCAAGATCCAGCCGATCTCCCTGCTCCGGGTAGCGGGCCAGGTAGCGCTCGATGCGCTCCGCCAGCTCCTGGTTGATGTCCACCATCTCCACGTACTCCATCTCGAGGGGCACCTCGCCGGTCACCTCCTCGTCGTGGATGGCGATGGTTTCATCCCGCAGCTCCAGCAAACGGGGCTCTTCGGCCACCCGCAACAACCAGCTGTGCTGCTCGAAGTTGCGGATGGATTCCCGCAGCCGCTGGCTGAAGGCGCGGTTCTTGTCCATGTCGATGGCGTTGCGGATGAACTTGTGAACGTGCCTGTCATAACGGGACCAGAGCTCGATGCACTGCTGGCCCCAGGCGGTGATGACATCCAGACGCCCCTGCAGGGCGTGGGTCAGCTCCTCGACGTGGAACAGATCCTCACGCCCCTGGGCCGCTTCCTGAATGTTGAGCAGCCCCGCCTGCAGGCGGTGGCCGGCGGCGTCCAGGGTGTCCTGCAACTCGCGCAGGGTCTGGCCGGTCTCGTGCAGGAGCTTCTCGCAGCTGTGGATGGCATCGACCCAGTTCTGGGTCAGCAGGGCCGCTATCTCGCTCTTGACCTGGTTTTGCTGCTCGTCCATGGCGCGCTGGGTGAGATCGATGCGCCCGAGCGTCTCTTCCAGGGAGAAGGAGAGGCGCGGCAGCACCTCGGCGTCCCACTGCTCCCGGGTGTTGGTCTCGAGCGCCGCCTTGCGGGCGGTGTCGAGCTCGGCCGCCAGGTGCTCGAGCAGGATGGAGAGCTTGATGGAGTCCACCTGGCGCTGATCCATGAAGAAATCGACGATGCTCATGCCAAGGCGCGACAGGCGGTAGAGGCTCTCCCCCGCCACCATGTCGGTGGTGAAACGCGACAGCAGTTGCTGGCGAATGAGATCGTTGATGGCGTTGTTGGCGCGACCGGTGAGGGTCTCGTCCATCTGGCCGAAGGCACTGCTGACATAGCCAAAGGCATCGTGCAGCGCGGCCTCCGAGAGATCAGACTCGTCCTCGGAGAGCGTCTTGATCGCTATCAGAAAGGCCAGCCTGTCGGTGGGGAGGTTCAGCGCCAACCCCTCCTGTCTGACCCATCCCACCGTCTCTGGCAGGGTACGGGATGTACTCATCATGACGTTATCATCTCGTTGTTATAGTCGGCAGGTCTTCGCCCGCCGTGGTGATATAGGCCGGGGTCGGTGGCGCCCCGGCGGCTGGATCCCGCATCGTATTCACGCCGGTGGGGCTCAACCGGCCGGTTTCTGGGCCATCACATGGATGTAGCGCCCCAGGGAAACAAAGGGCTCCTGGCGGCAATATTGCTGTTCCATGGCCAGCAGGTCCTCGAACTTCTCGACCTGATCCTGCTTGTGGCGCATGTAGTCGTGGATGACACGCACCCCGGTCTTGCCGATGATCCGCAATCCCCCCCGGCCTATCCAGTCATAGACCTGCTCCGGCAACTGGGGATTGGTGGGTGTCAGGGCTGTCTGGCGTTTCTTGCGAAGGCCCAGGCGCACATAGTCAAAATTGCCCACCACCAGGCTCTGGAACAGGAGGCCGTGACGATTGTAAAAAAGCAGCGACAGTATGCCCCCAGCCTTGACGAAAGGGAACAGACCCAGCAAGGTCTGGCGCGGCTCGGCGAGCCACTCCAGTACCGCATGACAGAGCACCAGATCGAAGGTGCCGGTCACCTGGTGCTTGAGATCCTGAATGGGGCAATGGATGAGACGAATTCTGTCTTCCAACCCCTTCTGGGCGATCTGCTCCCGGGCCAGATCCAGCATTTCTGCCGACAAATCGCACAGCTCCACCTGATGGCCCATGGCCGCCAATTTCTGGGCGAAGTAGCCAAAGCCGCCGCCGGCATCCAGGATGCGCAGCGGCCGGTTGCCCAGGCGCGCCAGGCAGGCTTCGATGTCACTCCAGACAATGGTGGTGCGAATGCGCCCCTTGGTGGAGTCGTAAATGTTGCGAGCGAACTTGTCCGCGCGCCCGTCAAAACTCTGATCTTGCTTCAAGACACACTCATCTTCGACCGCCCCGCCATGAGGGCCGCAGGAGGAACCACACAGGATTGGGCCACAGGAAAAAAGAGGGGTATTCTGTCACATCCCGAATTTGCTGAAAACTCAAGGACGTCTCTGTCGTGTTCGAGCTCAACTTCTTTGTCATCAAGAAATGGCTGGGCCATCTGCTGATGCCGCTCCCCTTTTCTCTCTCCTTGTTGGTGCTGGCGCTCGTGCTGCTCTGGTTCACCCGCTTTCAAAAAAGCGGCAGACTGCTGGCGACCCTCTCCTTGGTGATCATTGCCCTGATGGGGACGCGGCCGGTGAGCTACGAGCTGGCCCGCAGCCTGGAGCAGACCTATCCCCCCTTCGAGGTGAGCCTGCATCCGGACATCCAGGCCATCGTCGTGCTGGGCAACGGTCATGTGAGCGATCCGGCCATCCCAGAGCGCGCCTGGCAAAACAACATCTCCCTGGCGCGCACCCTGGAAGGAGTTCGCCTGGCTCTGGCCTATCCAGAAGCCGAGCTGGTCTTCTCCGGCGCCGTGGCCGGGGATCCCCTGTCGAACGCCAAGGTCAACGCCCGCATGGCGGCCAGCCTTGGCATCCCACGTGCGCGCATGACGTTGTTTGAAAACAACAAAGACACCCATGACGAGGCGGTCAGCATCGCCGCCCACCTCAACGGCAAGCGGGTGGCGCTGGTGAGTTCGGCCACCCACCTGCCCCGGGCCATGGCCCTCTATCGCAGTCAGGGACTCGATGCGGTGCCGGCTCCCACCGATTACACCGCCAAGCAGAGTCAGGAGCCACAACCCCTCTACAGCTACCTCCCCAAGGGGCGTTATCTGATGTATTCCGAGGCTGCCATTCACGAGTGGATTGGGGTATGGTGGGCCCGTTTGCGTGGGCAGGTCACCGAGTGAGCAATCGCGCCTTGCATTCCTGATTTGGATCAGGAAAGCGAAAAAAAATTACGTCATTTGCCGCCGGGTCAGCTATCTTGGGCTCGGTTCAATTCATATAATGTTGCGCAATCAAATGCCTAGGAGATATAGAAGATGAGACAGCACCTGGTAATGGGTAACTGGAAACTGAACGGCACCAAGGCTTCTGTAGAAGCCCTGATCAAAGGACTGACCCCGGCCGCTGCCGCTCATCCTTCCGTGCAAGTGGCCGTCTGCCCGCCGGTTATCTTTTTGGGTCTGGTTGAACAGCTGACCGCCGGCAGCAAGATCGCCTACGGTGCCCAGAACGCCGACGTTCACGAGTCCGGCGCCTTCACCGGCGAAAACGCCCCCTCCATGCTCAAAGCCTTCGGCTGCACCTACTCCCTGGTCGGTCACAGCGAGCGTCGTACCCTGCACGCAGAGACCGACGACGTGGTGGCTGCCAAGTACGAAGCCATCCAGAAGGGCGGCCTGATCCCCGTGCTGTGCATCGGTGAAACCCTGGCCCAGTTCGAAGCCGGTACCACCAACCAGGTGGTCGAGACCCAGCTCAAGGCCGTGATCGATCGCTGCGGCATCGCCTCCTTCGAGAACGCCGTCATCGCTTACGAGCCGGTATGGGCCATCGGCACTGGCAAGACCGCCACCCCGGAGATCGCACAATCTGTGCATGCTCACATCCGTCAATACCTGGCCGGTTTTGATGCAGCCGTGGCTGCCAAGGTACAGATCCTGTACGGCGGCTCCGTGACTGGCGCCACCGCTGCCGACCTGTTCGGCCAGCCGGACATCGACGGTGGCCTGGTGGGTGGCGCGTCCCTGAAAGTGGACGACTTCTCCCAGATCATCGCTGGCGCCGCCAAGTAAGCGCCAAGCAAAGAGGGGCCCCGCCCCTCTTTGCATATCGCTTTCCTATGGACCCTCTCGCCATAGGAAAGCCGATATAGTAAAAGCGGCCAGCCGTATTATTCAGAATCTTGATTTTCGACAACTCAGATCCAGAGGCACTCATGACCAAACAAATCAAACGTATTGGTGTTTTGACCAGTGGTGGTGACGCACCGGGTATGAACGCAGCCATCCGCGCCGTGGTGCGCGCCGGTCTGCATCATGGCCTGGAAGTTTACGGCATCTATGATGGCTACCTCGGTCTGCACCAGGACCGTATCGTCAAGCTCGAGCGTCACAGCGTCTCAGACGTCGTGAACCGTGGCGGTACATTCCTCGGCTCCGCCCGTTTCCCCGCCTTCAAGGATCCGAAAGTCCGTGCCGAAGCGGTCGAAAACCTGAAGAAACACGGCATCGACGCCCTGGTGGTCATCGGCGGTGACGGCTCCTACATGGGTGCCAAGAAGCTGACCGAAGAGGGCTTCCCCTGCATCGGCCTGCCGGGCACCATCGACAACGACATCGCCGGTACCGACTTCACCATCGGCTTTGACACCGCCCTGAACGTGGTCGTGGACGCCATTGACCGCCTGCGCGACACCTGCAGCTCCCACCACCGCATATCCGTGGTCGAGATCATGGGCCGCCACTGCGGCGATCTGGCCATGTCTGCTGCTGTTGCCGGTGGTGCCGAGTACGTGATAGTGCCGGAAGTGGCCTTCGACAAGGAGAAGCTGCTGCAACAGATCAAGGAAGGGGAAGCCAAGGGCAAGAAGCACGCCATCATCACCATCTGCGAGCACGTCACCGACGTCAACGCCCTGGCAAAAGACATCGAGGCCATGACCGGCCGCGAAACCCGCGCCACCATCCTGGGTCACATCCAGCGTGGCGGTTCTCCCACTGCCCGTGACCGTATCATGTCCAGCCGCATGGGTGCCTTCGCCGTCGAGCAACTGCTGGCGGGCCAGGGTGGCCGCTGCGTCGGCATTCAGGGCAACGAGATGGTGCACCACGACATCATCGACTGCATCGAGAACCTGAAGCGCCCGTTCAACCAGGAGCTGTACGATCTCTCCACCACCCTGTTCTAAAGGCTGTGGTCTGACAAAAAACCCTCCTCTGGAGGGTTTTTTTATGCGGGCTCCTCACCCCCTCCTCCCTCTGCGGGGGCCCGACTATCCACTGGCCACTGTCGCCATCTCTTACCCCTTGCCCGGCGGCCCTGAGCCTCTGACCCCACGACCTTCTCCTTTACTTCTTTCCCCCGCTTTTCTGCTTGCTCACCTTGTTCGCGACGGGTCTGGATAAAGGCCTCGGTGCCGCAGTGCCACGGCCCTGCGCCAGGCCTCCCCCGTCCTTCATCCCATCACACTGGCACCATATAGCAACCCGGGTGGCCGACGATATCGCCCGCTTCCCCTGCGCGCGGGCCCAGTGGCTCGTCCCCCCAAGAAAACAGCGAAAAACGGGGCTTCCGGCCACCCAAGGCCCCATGAAGATCGAACCCCTATTTTCCCGCCTTCCCCCTTTCCTTCCATGCTCCTTTGACAGCCGTTTTGTCGTTTTTCCGTACTCTTTTTGCTCCCATCCTGTTTGGGATGAGCAGAAAATTGAGCCTTCATCGGATAACCCTGGCTGGCAACAGCCTTGCAGACTGGGATTGGGACACGCGTCGTGAGAAAACATGACATGGGATGGCAAAACCTGGCTATCGGCCACCAACTTCCCTATGACGACATCAATTGGCACATCCCGCAGGCCATTTTGATGCCGAAAAATGGAGATCACCACAAAGACCCCAATCGGAACCACAAAGAAAAGAGTCACAAGAACAACATAACTCAATGAATTTAAAGACTTTATATGCCTCCACTTTCACTAGCATCACCATAAAACCCTTCTCAGGACAAAAAACGCCCTTAAACTTGGGAAAATGCGGCCATATTTCACCACCAAACCATTTTTGCCTCATAATTACATTTTTCGTTGTTTTATCGTTCTGTTGTGGTATCTTGGTTCCATCATGAGCCAACCAAGGGAGATAAAATCATGAAAGAGTTCGTAGTTACCGCCGTTTTCACCGTGTTTTTCACTCTGGTTGCCGTCTCCATGCCGTCGCTGGCACAGCTCTAAGTCGGTCAATCAGCCTTCTGCCACCTCTGCACCAGAGGGGTGGTTCAAAAAACAGACTGCAACATGGGTTTTTGACGCGCTCTGGCAAAGGATGATGCCAAGCCATCATTGAGTGCGATCTGCGCACACAAAACGACCTCGTCGACATCCATGCCATCTTTCAAGGGGAGCCCGGGCTCCCCTTGTCGCATCTCCCCCTGCGGGATTTACTCTTGTCCCCCTGCCCGTCACAATGGCCGCTGGATTTGCCACGCAGGAACCACCATGACTCAGGATGCCTTGCGCCACTGGCGCCGCGACCTTCATCGTCACCCCGAAGCCGCCTGGTGTGAATTTCGCACCACCACCCTCATCGCCCAACACCTCAGTGAACTCGGTTTCTCCATCATGCTGGGGGATCAACTGCTCGCCAGCACCCTCATCATGGGACGGGAAATAGACGTCGAGGCCCAGAAGGCCCGTGCCCTGCACCAGGGGGCGCATCCGGAGTGGCTGACGCGGATCGACGCACTCACCGGCGTGATGGGACTCTGGGAGAGCGGGCGCCCCGGCCCCACCCTGGCGTTTCGCTTCGATATCGATGCGGTGGAGGTCGAAGAGAGCCAGGAGGCGTCACACCTGCCCGGCCAGGGAGGCTGGCACTCCGCCAACCCGGGCTGGATGCACGCCTGTGCCCACGATGGCCACACCGCCATCGGGCTGGTGCTGGCCGAGCGGATCGCGGCCCTCGCCGATCGCCTCACTGGCCGCATCAAGCTCTTCTTCCAGCCGGCTGAAGAGGGCTGCCGAGGCGGCAAGGCGCTGGCGGCAGGGGGGCAGCTCGACGACGTGGACGCCCTGCTGGCACTGCACATCGGCATTCACGCGAGCAGTGGTGAGCTGGTGGTCAACCCCACCGAGTTTCTCTGTTCAACCAAATTCGACGTGGAGTTCATGGGGCAAGCCGCCCATGCGGGGCTCGAGCCCAACGCGGGCCACAATGCCCTGGCGGCGGCCTGCATGGCCACCACCGCCATGCTCGGCATTCCCCGCCATCGGGACGGCATGACCCGCATCAACGTGGGGCAGCTCAACGGCGGCAGTGGACGCAACGTCATCCCGGGCCATGCCCGCCTGATGGGGGAGACCCGTGGCGCGACGCCGGCCCTCAACGACTACATGTTCAATCAGGTGCAGCAGATTGTGGAGGGGGCGGCCCTGATGCAGGGCGCGACCTACCACATCCGCAAACAGGGGGAAGCGATCGGCATCGAGAACAGCCCAGCCCTCATCGAGGAAATCGTGCCTCTCGCAGAGGGGATCTCCCTTGATACCATCCACACCCGCCGCTTCGGGGCCAGCGAGGATGCCGGTTTCCTCATCGAGCGGGTACAGCAGCACGGCGGCGAAGCCGCCTATCTCATCCTGGGAGCCAACCTCGCGGCCCCCCACCATCATCCGGAGTTCGACTTCGACGAAGCCGTGCTGGCCCCCGGAGTGGCCTTGCTGGAGGCCTGGCTGCTCGCCCGCCTCGGCCGCTAGCAGACGCCGGATGCAAACAAGGCAGCCCATGGGCTGCCTTGTTTTTTTACACCCTTGCGGGCATAGAGGACCTACTCTCCCAGCACGATCGCACAGAGATGGGCGAAGTGGTGGATCTCGTGGGTCGCCTCGCACGGGCCTGTCTCCCGTCCCGGGTTGTACCAGCAGGTGGCAAGCCCCTGGGCGGCGGCACCGGCGATGTCGGTCTTGGGATTGTCCCCCACCATCAACACCCGCGCCGGGCTCGGCTGACCCATCTGCGCCAGGGCATGCTGGAAGATGGCCGCCGCCGGCTTGGTCACTTGCACCTCGTCAGAGATAACGAGAGGCTCAAACCAGCTGTTCCAGCCCAGTTTGTCGAGGCGCCCGCGCTGGGGCAGGCTGAAGCCGTTGGTGATGATCCCCATTCTGACCTTGCTCTTCAGGGCCTGCAGGGTCTCCTCCACCCCCTCCAGCGGCACGCTCAGGGCGATGATCTGCTGCAGGAAGGTCTCGTTCATCGCCATGGGCGCCACGTTGACCTGCTCGGCAAAGAGCGAAAAACGGGTCTGCTGCAGGTGGGTGGCGTCAATCTCCCCTGAGTTGTACTGCTGCCAGAGCCGCTGGTTGAGGGCATGGTACTCCGCCATCTTGGGGGGAGTCGGCGCCACGCCGTAGATCTGCAGGGTCCGCTCCAGCGCCCTGGCGACCGGAAAATCGAGCAGGGTTTCGTCCAGATCGAACAGCACCCAGTCATAGCTTGCTTGTTTCACGCTTGTCCTTATTGATTGTGCTTGGCCACGTTGTCATGCGTCGGGCGCACCCATCCCCAGAGGGCTGTCGAGCAGGGTCAGGGTCAGCCTGACACCAAAGCCGGTTACCTTGCATATTCCGGTCGAAAATGAACACCTATTCCGGTTTAAAATGAACGCTGATTCCGGCTTGCGTGTACACCATTTCCGGACACCTCAGAGCACG
>NZ_JBFOCN010000029.1:0-133879 GCF_040907815.1 Aeromonas sp. s6 | reverse complement strand
AACAACCTGGTCCTCAATGGCAACGTCATCACCAACGACGTGCAGGGGGCGGATGGCGCGGCGGTGACCGCGGGCACCCTGAGCGGGACTTACGGCAGCCTGGTGCTCAATGCCAACGGCACCTACACCTACACCCTCAACCCGAGCGACGGTGACTTCAAGGCGCTGACCGGGGGCGGGGTGGGCAGCGAAGTGTTCACCTACACCCTGACGGATACGGACGGAGATGTGAGCACGGCGACCCTGACCCTGACCATCAAGAACGACGATGACGGGGTGACCATCACCAACCTGACGCCCAAGGGCGAGGGCGGGGATGCGAAGGTGTACGAGGACGACCTGCTGGCGACCCGCGGCGCGAATGAGTCGGCGGGGTCGGACAGCAGCAAGGAGTCGACCACGGTGACGGGGGACTTCACCATCAGCGCGCCGGACGGGGTGAAGACCCTGAGCGTGGGTGGCATCAACATCGTGGTGAACGGGGTGGTGGCGGGCTTCCCGCTGAGCGGGGTGACCACGCCGCTGGGCAACACCCTGACCATCACCGGGTACAACCCGGCGACCGGGCTGGTGAGCTACAGCTACACCCTGAACGACAACGAGGCGCACCCGACGGCGAACGGCAACAACAGCCTGTTCGAAGACTTCGCGGTGAGCCTGGTGGACAGCGACGGGGATTCGGCCTCGAACACCCTGAGTGTGCAGATCGTGGATGACGTGCCGACGGCGAAGGATAACAGCGTTACGGTGACGGAAGCCGGGTTGCCTCCATTCAACCTCGTCTTGGTGATCGATACTTCGGGCAGCATGCTCTGGAAGATAGGCACGACCACTAATGGATCCCCGAATCGTCTGGAACTGGCCAAGAGTGCGTTGAACCACATGATTGACTCTTATGTGGCTCTGGGGGTTCCCCTGACCATCACAGTAATCGATTTTGCCAGTGGTGCTTTGCTGATCCCGCAGACGAGCGATCCCGACGTGGCCAAGGCCAGCATCTCCGGCCTGCCAACAGATGGCGGTGGTACCAACTACAATGCGCCTCTTGTATTAGCACAGAACCAATTGACAGCCGATCTAGCCAATCCGGCATTGGCTGGTTACGAAACCAAGGTCTACTTCCTGTCGGATGGTGCACCCAATGAGGGCAACGTTCCGGCAGGCTGGACAAGCTTTGTGAACAACAACAACGTGGAGGTCTATGCCGTTGGCCTCAACGTCAGTGGCAACGCATCGGCCATTTCGCAACTGGCCCTGGTGGAGGATAACGGTGACACCGTGACTCTGGTCGATAATATCAATGACCTGGATGCCACCTTGCAAGCCACAGTGCCGCCACCGGCAACCGGCAACGTGATCACCGACGTAGATGGCAGTGCTGGTGTGGATGTTGCGGGTGCCGATGGCCCCGTGACCGTAGTGCAGATCAGCTTTACCGTCACCAATCCGGCTGTTTATGCCGGGGTGGCCGACAGCATCAACGGCAATGTCGTGACCTTCCTGGTGCAAGGCGGCACAACGGGTTCCATCCCGACGCCGGCAGGGGGCCGACTGACCGTGAATGCGGACGGTTCCTACTCCTACTCACCCCCCAATGATGTGGCGGCTCATACCCAGGAGGTCTTCACCTACACCATCGTGGATTCGGACGGCGATACCTCCAGCGCCCAGCTGAAAATCCTGGTACTGGATACGTCCCCCATCGTCGCCTCCGTGTTTGAAGACGGCCTGCCCACAGGCTTGCCAGGCAACAATCCTCTGCTGACGACGGTCAGTGGGTCTCTGGCGCAAATGGTGGCGGATAGCGTGGGGGTTAGCTTTGGCATGGGGTCGACGGCAGGGCTGCCTGCACTGACCTCGGGGGGCGTGGCGATCACCTATAGCATCACTCATGGTGCCGGGGTCGATACGCTGGTTGCCATGGCTGGTAGCAAACCCATCTTCACCCTGCAGGTGGAGAGTGATGGGGATTACACCTTCACCCTGCAAGGCTCCATTGATCATCCCCAGGGAGATGGAAACGATCTGGAGCTGAAGGCCCTCAACCTGTCCAGCGTGATCAGCGCACATGAAGGCGTGGACAATGTCGCATTGATCCGCAACTTCATCGTCCAGGTGGAAGATGATGTGCCCTTCGTGATGACGCCCGCCATGGGGGTCATGTTGAACCAATCGGGCGTGACCGGCACCTTCTTGCTGGATGGTGATGGTACCTTGTCAAACAACTATGGTGCGGATGGTGGGAGCATCCGCTTTGACAGTGCACTTAATGGCAGCAACAGCGGACTGACGTCCGGTGGCTTGCCCATTACTTATTCATTATCCTCAAACGGAACAGTGCTCACGGCTGCCACGGCTGCAGGGACTGTCTTCATCGCGACCTTGCAGCCTGCCTCTGCCACTTACCAAGTCCAGATGATAGGAGAGGTTGATGGTGGTCAGACCACGATAGACTTTAATGGTGGTGGCTATAACTTCGTCGGTGGCAACGGTCCTTGGGCTGGATTCACCGCTGTGGCTAATGACAGCAAGGATCTGCTGTTGACGGCGATGACGGGTGGGGTGGACGGCGGTACCGTTAATACCACAGCCAATACCGGGGGGATCAGTGGTGGAGCATCTATCGGCCTCGGTGAGGCTATGCGGATCGACTTTGTTGTCGATCTTACAGGTTCTCCTGGGAGTAGTGGGTCTTATGGCGACCCAGCCACACATGCCTTTGAGGCACACTACGACGTCAATGGTGCCTCGGCTCTGTTTACCGCAATCGGCAGTAGTGGATCCAGCGTGAAGATCGTTGCCCGTCAGGATGTAGACAATGACAACGATATAGGCGATGGAAACAAGGAGTCGTTGACAGCGGTGGCCATCAGCTTCAACGGCTCGACTAAGGTTGTCAGCATAGCTGCAGGCATGTCGCAGATTGTCTCCGTGGGAGGGCGAAACTTTACGGTGAACTTCAGTGATGATGATCCCGGTGCTGGTGTGGCCTATGTCGCAACCGTGGTGGGGGTGGTGAGCAATACCAAGTTGGCTGCCTACACGGCGGATGGGTATAACAGCCTAGAATTCCACTACGCTGCGGGCAGTGACTTCAAGATAGGGGACTTTGGTTCCAGCGTTGCCACTCCTGGGATCCCGGTCAGTCTGCAACTGCCAGTCACACTGATTGACGGGGACGGCGATGCAGTCCACAGCAATATCGGACTAAGCCTGTTGCCGGAAGCCCCGTTCACAGCAGACTATGATGCCGCCGCCAGCGCTGTGAATGTGACCTTCAACAGCACGCAAGGGCATGCCATCGGCTCCGATTTTGGGGACAGCATAACAGGGAACAGTCTGGACAATATCTTGTCGGGTGGCGCCGGTGATGATCTGCTCTTAGGAGCTGGCGGCAAGGATACCTTGGTCGGGGGAACCGGAAACGACCAGCTGGATGGAGGCAGTGGTAACGATACCTTGCTCGGAGAGTCCGGCAACGACACTCTGACGGGTGGCCTTGGCAACGACATCCTGCTGGGGGGGGATGGCAATGACCTGCTGATTGGGGGTATCGGCAGTGATACCCTGACTGGTGGGGCTGGCAAGGATACCTTCAAATGGATGGCAGGTGATGCAGGAGGCACGGATACCATCAAAGACTTCACCACGGGGGCCAATGGAGATGTTCTGGACCTGAGTGAACTGCTCAGTGGTGAGCATGCCGATGCGAGCACACTGGATCACTATCTTACCTTTGCTCCTGGTCCGGGCAGTGGCAAGTCGACACTGACCATTGATCTGGATGGAGCGGGAAGTGGCACCACGACTCATACCATCCTCTTTGACAACGTGGATCTGACGGCTGGCAAATCCAATCTGCAGATCATTCAGGATCTGCTGGATCAGGGCAACCTCAAGGTCGATCCGTAAGCAGGGTATGGGGGCCGGGTGTGCCCGGCCCCTGTTATTTGATGGAGTGGGCAGATAAGATAGCTGCAGTATCAGGAGAGGGTCACCATGCAGTCATTCAACTGGGTCGACATCGACGGCATTCGCTATAGCTGGAACGGGCAGGACAATATCGTCTGCACCGGCCGCTTTGGCTATCAGGCCACGATGACGGGTGACACGCTCAACGGTCTGGAGCTGGAGAGCGAAGATGGTGAGGTGGCGGGGTTGCTGAATGTGGACTTTGCCGCTTCTCGTATCAGCTTCACGCCGGCAGAGGATGCGCCCCTGCCCCATATGATGGTGCTGGTCGGCCATGAGTGGGGGCAGCAGGAGTATTCGTTGCAGAGCCTGAGCGATACCTCCTTGCAGGGGCTGCTCAGCCACGGTGAGGAGCTTGACTGGGGGGGGCTGGCCGTCGTGACGACGTCCGAGCCGAATCTGCCATCACAAGGTCATGTTCTGTCGTGGGATTCGTTCCACTTTGAGGATGAATCGCTGTTTGGCAGCCCGGCGCCTGCTTCCGTGATGACAAGCCATGGCAATTCAGGAGGAGGGGAGATCAGCATCAATATCGACATGACCAATCAGGTGCTGGACCAGATCCCGCCGACACACGATATATGAATCCCAATCGACGACATGCATAATGACCTCCATCTAAATGATGGAGGTTTTTTTATGTGGCGTCCCCTTCTTACCCTGTCCGCGCTGGTTGTCAGTGCTCCGTTGCTTGCCATCGAGGTTCCTCAGGCCCCCCATCTGGTCGTCAGTGGCTATGCGGAGCAGAAGGCTGAACCAGACATGCTGACGCTCAATGTCGCCGTCACGGCACTGGAGAAGCAGGGCATCAAGGCCAAACAGCAGGTAGATACCAAGGTAGCAGCCTTCTTTGGCCAGCTGGAGAGCCTCGGCATCAAGCGCAGCGACGTGGAGGCTGGCAATCTGGTGATCTCCCCCGAGTACCAGTACCCCCAGAACAAGCAACCCGAAATGGTGGGTTACCGTGCCCAGCGTCAGCTGGCGGTCAAACTCTACCAGCTCGACAAGTTGAGCCAGCTGATGGACACCGCCCTCAAGGCGGGTCTGGAGTCCGTGACCCAGATAGAGTACGGCCTGAAGTCACCACAGGTCATCAAGGAGCAGGCCCGGCTTGGTGCTGTTGCTGATGCCACGAGCAAGGCGGAATCCCTGGCCAAGGCTTTCGGCATGAAGCTTGGCAAGGTATATAGCGTTGAATACCGCAACAGTTCCCCCATGCCGGTCTATACCCGTGCCATGAAGGCTGCGGCAGCCCCTGCCGCCGACATGATGGAAAACAGCTATCAACAGCAGCAGATCAGCATCACTGACAATGTAGAAGCCGTCTTCCTGCTGGAATAACACAGCCCCTTTGTCCATCACTCAAACCCGAGGCAACCCCTCGGGTTTGTCATTGCAGGGGCTGGCAGGACAAGTGAGCCGCGAATTGGGTCAGGTGAAACGGGAATGGAATAAAAAATGCCGGTCAGTGACCGGCATTTTTGTTGGAGGAGGCTTGATGCCTAGCCCAGGTTGGTAGCCAGCTTGCGTTGGCTCTTCTGTTTGAGCAGATAGCCGATACCGAGTACCAGGACCCAGGCCGGGATCAGCTCGACCGAGATGCGGGTGCCGTCGTTCATGTACATGATCACCAGGATGGCGGCCATGAAGGCGAGGCAGAGGTAGTTGCCAAACGGGCTCCACAGTGCCTTGAACTTGGTGGTGACGCCTTCTGCAGCCTTCACCTTGCGGAACTTGAGGTGCGCCAGGCTGATCATGGCCCAGTTGATGACCAGGGCGGAGACCACCAGAGACATCAGCAGACCAAAGGCCTTGCCCGGGATCAAATAGTTGATGAGCACGCACAGCAGGGTGGCCGCGGCCGAGATGGTGATGGCGGTCAGGGGCACGCCGCTCTTGTTAGTCTTGAGCAGGGCCTTGGGGCCGTTGCCCTGCTTGGCCAGGCCAAACAGCATGCGGCTGTTGCAGTAGACGCAGCTGTTGTACACCGACAGCGCGGCGGTCAGCACCACCAGGTTAAGTACGTTGGCTACCAGGTTGCTGTCGAGCGCATGGAAGATCATCACGAACGGGCTGCCGCCTTCCACTACCTTGCCCCAGGGATAGAGGGAGAGCAGTACGGTGAGGGCACCGATGTAGAAGATGAGGATGCGGTAGATCACCTGATTGGTGGCCTTGGGGATGCTCTTCTCGGGATTGTCCGCTTCTGCTGCCGTGATGCCGACCAGCTCCAGACCGCCGAAGGAGAACATGATGAAGGCCATTGCCATCACCAGCCCGCCGACGCCGTTGGGGAAGAAGCCACCCTGGGCCCAGAGGTTGCTGACCGTGGCCTCGGGGCCGCCGCTGCCGGAGAACAGCATCCAGCCGCCGAATCCGATCATGCCGAGAATGGCGACCACCTTGATGATGGCGAACCAGAACTCCATCTCGCCGAACGCCTTGACGTTGGAGAGGTTGATGGCGTTGATCAGCACGAAGAAGAAGGCCGCCGACATCCAGGTCGGGATCTCGGGCCACCAGTACTGGACATAGATGCCGACTGCCGTCAGCTCGGCCATGCTCACCAGCACATAGAGCACCCAGTAGTTCCAGCCGGAGGCGAAGCCGGCGAAGTCACCCCAGTACTTGTAGGCAAAATGGCTGAATGAACCGGCAACCGGCTCTTCCACCACCATCTCGCCCAGCTGGCGCATGATGAGGAAGGCGATGAAGCCGCCGATGGCATAGCCCAGCAGCACCGCAGGGCCCGCCATCTTGATGGTGTCGGCAATGCCGAGGAACAGGCCTGTACCGATGGCACCGCCCAGTGCGATAAGCTGGATATGGCGGTTTTTCAGACCGCGCTTGAGCTCGTCGCCGTGTTGTTGAAGATCCATGCTTCCTTCCTTACGTCGCTGAAATCACTCGGCTCGCGTCCCGTCAGCCACAGCACTTCCTCTGCCTGGCGCGGCATCTTGTGCCGAAAACGTGACGAAATCCGTATTTATATCGTTACGGTTTGCCGCTGGCTGTTTTTTGTAGCGGCTACCAACCCGAGCAGAATAGTGATAATCGACCATTCATGCACCTGTTTTCCTCATCATTGGCTGCTATTTTGTGCGACATGCAGGTTTTTCATGATCTGGAAAGGGGTTTTTAGAGTGGTTGCTGGTTTTGTGTTCCGATGGATTTCCATCTATTGACTCAGTCTGGTTTTCATGGCCTTGTTGCCCTTTGATAAAAAGGGACTCATATGATGGAGCGTATTGTCGGTGGCCTAGTGATGGTCGTGCTCTGGTTCGGGATCTGGCTATCCCCCATGTTGCTGACGATGGCGATGAGCAGCCTTGTTGTCTGGGGCTGGTTGGGAGCGGATTACCTGGTGAACCACATCGCCATGGTGCTCATCCTTGCTGCCGGGATGGGGCTGGTGCCAGCCTGCTGGCTGAGCGAGCGAGTCCGCAAGGGCAGGGGACTCATTAATTTTCACGGCATGTTGATGAACAACAAGGAACTCAACAAGCCCTGAGCCTGCTTGCCCCGCGAGTGATGGGATGCCAGCGATGATGCTGGCATCATTTTTTCATCCTGTTTCTCTGTTTCGTTATCTTGCCACTCATCTATTTCATGGTGCGTTGTGCTGTCACAGCCTTGCAGGTTAGCAGAGCTGGCGGCGAAGGCCGGTTGCTTCCAGGATCTTGGCGCTGATCTCCTCGACCGAGTGGGAGCTGGTATCGAGGAAGCGGATCGCCTCCTGGCGGAACAGCCTCTCGACGCTGGCCAGCTCCTGTTTGCATTGATCAAGCGAGGAGTAGCGGCTGTTGGCGCGGCGCTGGTTGCGGATCTCGTGCAGCCGCTGCGGCATGATGGTGAGGCCGAACAATTTGTGGCGATTGGCCTTGAGGGCGGCGGGCAGCTCCAGCGATCCCATGTCCTGCTCGATAAAGGGATAGTTGGCGGCGCGAATGCCAAATTGCAGTGCCAGATAGAGGCTGGTCGGTGTCTTGCCGCAACGGGAGACCCCGATGAGGATGATGTCTGCCTCGTCATACTCCCTGGTGGTGATGCCATCGTCGTTGGCCAGCGCAAAGTTGACCGCTTCGATGCGATCGTCGTACAGCTTGCGGTTTTCCATGCCATGGGTGCGATGCAACCTGGGTTCGGCCTTGATACCGAGCTCCTGTTCGAGAGGGCTCACGAAGGTGTTGAGAAAATCGTGGCTGCTGGCCTGGGCCTTGAGCACCTCTTCACGCACCATGGGGTCGACGATGGTGTGAAACAGGATGGGGCGCACCCCGGTCTGGCGAAACTGCTCGTCAATGCGTGCCCGTACCTGGCGCGCTTTCTCCTGGGTCTCGACAAAGGGGATGGTGACCTGCTCGAAGGCCAGGGGAAACTGGCTCAACACGGCGTGGCCGAAGACTTCGGCGGTGATGGCGGTGCCGTCGGATACATAGAATACGGTGTGCACTGCGGACTCCTGTGGTGCGCTCCAGGGGGCGGCGAGAAATAAGTATCTCTCGAAACCATATCGTTTTTGTCAACAGATCTGCCATGCCCAAGTTGTGAACTCGCTTGCAAACCTGAGTCGTTACCTTTTTGTGTCGCTATTGTAGAATGCCTGTGTCAAACGACCATCCCCAACTCTTGCTCGGGGATTTTTTTGACAATAAATAGAAAACGTTTTCATGGTCGTTGGCAACAGACACTAACAAAAACACACGACTTGGCACAGCAGGTGAATTGTCACCCTGGCCCCCCAACCTGGAGACATGCAAATGCAACAGTACGTACTCTGGTACGAACAGCTCGGTATGCAGGACGTTGAACGCGTCGGCGGCAAGAATGCATCCCTTGGCGAGATGATCAGCAACCTCTCGGGGGCCGGCGTGTCCGTGCCGGGCGGGTTTGCGACCACGGCCTTTGCGTTTAACGAGTTTCTGGAGTTAAGCGGCCTCAACGGCAAGATCCATGATCTGCTCGACAGTCTGGATGTGGATGACATCGCCGCCCTCAACCGGGCCGGTCAGCAGATCCGCGACTGGGTGGTGGAAGCGCCCTTCCAGCCCGCTCTGGAGCAGGCGGTGCGTGAGGCCTACGACAAGCTGAGCGCCGGGCTCGAGGCATCCTTTGCCGTGCGCTCCTCTGCCACTGCGGAAGACATGCCGGATGCGTCGTTTGCCGGTCAGCAGGAGACCTTCCTCAACGTGCGCGGTATCGATGCCGTCATGACGGCCATCAAGCATGTGTTTGCCTCTCTGTTCAACGATCGCGCCATCTCCTACCGGGTCCATCAGGGCTATGACCACAAGGGGGTCGCTCTCTCCGCCGGGGTACAGCGCATGGTGCGCTCGGATCTCGCTGCCTCAGGCGTCATGTTTACCCTGGACACCGAATCCGGCTTCAACGACGTGGTCTTCATCACCGGCGCCCAGGGCCTGGGCGAGATGGTGGTGCAGGGGGCCGTCAACCCGGACGAGTTCTATGTGCACAAGCCGACCCTCAAGGCCGGGCGCCCTGCCGTGGTGCGCAAGACGCTGGGCTCCAAGTTCATCAAGATGACCTACTCCGGGGATGCCGGTCATGGCCGTCAGGTGAAGGTGGTCGACACCACCGATGCCGAGCGCAACCGCTTCTGCATCACGGACGAGGAAGTGATGGCCCTGGCAAAGCAGGCCCTCATCATCGAGCAGCATTACGGTCGCCCGATGGACATCGAGTGGGCCAAGGATGGTCAGGATGGCAAGCTCTACATCGTTCAGGCCCGTCCGGAAACCGTGCGTAGCCGCCAGGAAGCCAATACCCTCGAGCGCTTTGCCCTCAAGCAAACCGGCAAGGTGCTGATCGAGGGGCGCGCCATCGGCCACAAGATTGGCGCGGGTCCGGCCCGTGTCATCTCCTCCATCAGCCAGATGGATGAAGTGCAGCCCGGCGATGTGCTGGTCACCGACATGACCGACCCGGACTGGGAGCCCATCATGAAGCGCGCTTCCGCCATCGTCACCAACCGGGGTGGACGCACCTGTCACGCCGCCATCATCGCCCGGGAGCTTGGCATTCCGGCAGTGGTGGGTTGCGGCAACGCCACCGACCACATCCAGGATGGTCAGCTCATCACCGTCTCCTGTGCGGAAGGGGATACCGGCTTCATCTATGACGGCGAGCTCGACTTTGACGTGGCGGTGACCGAGGTGGGCAACATGCCGCGCCTGCCCATCAAGATCATGATGAACGTCGGCAATCCGGACCGCGCCTTCGATTTTGCCCAGTTGCCGAATGCCGGTGTGGGCCTGGCCCGCCTCGAGTTCATCATCAACCGCATGATCGGGGTCCACCCCAAGGCGCTGCTGGAGTTCGATCAGCAGACCCCGGAACTCCAGGCCACCATCACCAGGATGATCGCGGGCTACGAGAGCCCCAGGGAGTTCTACGTAGCCAAGCTGACGGAAGGGATCGCCACCCTGGCGGCCGCCTTCTGGCCTGAGCGGGTCATCGTGCGGATGTCGGACTTCAAGTCCAATGAGTACGCCAACCTGGTGGGGGGCCGTGGTTACGAACCCCATGAAGAGAACCCCATGATCGGTTTCCGTGGTGCGTCGCGCTACATTGCCGACAGTTTCCGCCCCTGCTTCGCCCTCGAGTGCGAGGCGATGAAACGGGTGCGGGATGTCATGGGGCTGACCAACGTCGAGGTGATGATCCCCTTCGTGCGTACCCTGGGTGAGGCGGAGCAGGTGGTGGAGATACTGGCTGAGAACGGCTTGCGCCGTGGCGAGCGCGGCCTGAAAGTCATCATGATGTGCGAGCTGCCTTCCAATGCGCTGCTGGCGGACAAGTTCCTCGAGCACTTCGACGGCTTCTCCATCGGCTCCAATGACATGACCCAGTTGACCCTGGGGCTGGATCGGGACTCCGGGCTCATCGCCCACCTGTTCGACGAGCGAAACGAGGCGGTCAAGGCACTGCTGGCCATGGCCATCGCCGCCGCCCGCAAGGCGGGCAAGTACGTGGGGATCTGCGGCCAGGGGCCGTCCGATCACCCGGACTTCGCCGCCTGGCTGGTCGAGCAGGGGATCGATTCCGTGTCGCTCAACCCCGATACCGTGGTCGACACCTGGCTCTATCTGGCCGAGCAGCACAAGGCCGGCTAAACTCGTCCCCGCTTTTTGATGACACGGCGCCGCAATGGCGCCGTTTTTGTCTGCGCCCCCCTTTTTTTGTTACAAGGGGAATGCGCAAGGCGCTCCGCACCCATCACAGGACGATCCCATGACCTCATTGCAGTGGCAATCCGCCACCCTGGCCCTGCGTGGCCACCACACCCTGGTTATTCCCGAACTCTGTCTCACCCCGCAGGCCTGCTGGGCCTTCGTCGGCAGCAACGGCAGCGGCAAGACGGCGCTGGCGTCGGCCCTGTGCGGCGAGCTGGTCGTGCGTGCCGGAGCGGTATGGGGCCGAGTCCGGGCCGAGCGACTCTCGTTCGAGTCGCAGCAACAGCTGGGGGAGCTGGACTGGCAGCGGCGCAATACCGACATGCTGGGAGAAGAGGAGGAGGCGGGGTATCGGGTATCGACCCTGATGCTGGAGGCGGGGGGCGAGGAGCATGAGGCACGCGCGCTGCTGGCCCGTTTTGGCATTGAATCCCTGTGGGAGCGCCCCTATCGCTACCTCTCGAGCGGGGAGGGGCGCAAGCTGCTGCTGGCCCGGGCCCTGCTGGGGCGACCCGAGCTGCTGGTGCTGGACGAACCCTTCGATGGCCTGGATCAGGGGGCCAGGGCTTCTTTGATGATGTTGCTGGCCGACCTGGTGTCAGAGGGGCTGCGTCTGGTGGTGATCGTCAACCGTTTTGATGAGATCCCCCCCTTTGCCACTCACCTCGGCCTGCTCGGCGAGTGTCGTCTGCTGCTGGCGGGGGAGCGCGAGGCGGTGCTCGGCAGCCAGGAGGTGGCCCAGCTGGCTCGCGCCGAAACCGTATCCCCCCGTTTGCCGCCACCGCTGACGACACCCGAGCCCTTGCCTCCCGGCCCTCGGGTCGTCATGAAAGCCATGCGTATCGCTTACGGGGATCAGGTGATCATCGACGGGCTCGACTGGACCATTGACGAGGGGGAGCACTGGCAACTGGTGGGACCAAACGGCGCTGGCAAGTCGACCCTGCTCTCCCTCATCACCGGAGATCACCCGCAAGGTTACAACAATGAACTCCATCTGTTCGGACGGCGGCGGGGCAGCGGCGAGAGCATCTGGGAGATCAAGCGCCATATCGGGCTCGTGAGCCCGGCGCTGCATCTGGACTATCGTGTCAGCTGCCCGGTGCAGACAGTGATCCTCTCCGGTTTCTACGACTCCATCGGGCTTTATACCCGGCCGGGGGATCGTCAGCTGGCGCTGGCCAACCAGTGGCTGGCCCTGCTGGGGCTGGCCGATCAGGGGGCGCAGCCTTTCCACTCTCTCTCTTTCGGTCAGCAGCGACTGGTGCTGATCGCCCGGGCTCTGGTCAAGCATCCGCCGCTGCTCATCCTGGACGAACCCCTGCAGGGACTGGATCCCCTCAACCGTCACCTGGTGCGGGAGATGGTGGCGCGCCTCGTTGGCGAGGGAACCCAGCTGTTGTTCGTTTCCCATCATGCCGATGATGCGCCCCCCGGTCTGACCCACAGGTTGAGCTTCGTGCCAAGAGAGGGGGGAGGATACGACTATCTGCAGGAGCGTCTGGGGGGCTGAGCCGTCCGGGCGGCATGGTCAGAGAGGGGCTGGTTCGGCGAGGAGCGGCGGCATCCCTAGCAGCGTCCACCACAGTCCGAAGAAGAGCATGATCCCCAGCCAGAGCCAGGCCAGATAGTGACGGGTGGCCGCCATCCCCGTCACCGTCACCATGAGTGCCGCCCCGAAGGCGATGAGGGCGAACAGAAAGGGCGCCATATTGTCCATCATGGCGGTCATTTCACCAGGGAGAGGATCTTGCGAAATGCCGGATGGCGGCAATCCCCCATCAGCTCATAGAGGCACATCTCCACCGAGGTGAGGGCGGCGCCCCGGGCCGCCAGCTGAGCGATGGCGAGATCCCGGTTGGCAAGGGTGCGGGACGACACCGCATCCACCACCAGCGAGACCCCGGCACCGCTGGCGAGAAGCCCCAGCACGCTCTGGTAGACGCAGATATGGGTCTCGATGCCACATACCAGCCAATGCTCTACCCCGCTTTCGGCCAACGCGGCCGCCACCGTCGGCTCACCCAGGGCGCCGAAGCTGTATTTGGGCAGCACAAGATCGCCTGCCTGCAGCGACTGCAATTCGGGCACGGTGGCACCGAGCTTGTCCGGGTTCTGCTCCAGCCAGACAACCGGCAGCCCCAGCACCCTGGCCCCTTGCACCAGCCTGGCGGTATTGGCAATCAGGGTGTCGCTCTCCTCGACCAGACGGGCCAGTTTGCCCTGGATATCGACGACCAGCAGGCCGGTGGTGTTTTGCTCAAGCATGAATGTCTCCTTGTCTGTGGCGGACTGCCTCGCCTGAAGGCTTTCGTTGGCTGACTGAGTGGCGCTGCTTCACTCGCTTGCCGTGTCTGGGCATTCAAGGTAGGTCATCGCCTCGATGTTGTTGCCATCGGGATCGCGCAGGAAGGCGGCGTAGTAATTGGGGGCATAGTGGGAACGCAGTCCCGGCAGCCCATTGCAGGCAAAACCTGCCTTGATCCCCGCGTGATGGAACGCATCCACCTGTGTCGTGTCGTCGGCCCTGAATGCGAGATGGCAGGAGGCGCCCTGCTGCCCCCGCTCAATCAGAAAGCCCACGTGATCGCGGCCCATCAGGCCAAAACCGGCCGCCGCCTCATCAGACCATTTGAGTTCTATCAAAAGAGGAGTCAGTACGGTGGCGTAGAAGTGCTGACAGGAGTCAAAACGCACCACCTTGATTTCAACATGATCGAACACGGTGACTCCTTGTGTTGTCTGGGTGTAGAGCAGCCCATCAGGCCCTCATGGGAACCGTTGAAATGGGTATCGAATGACCACAATAAGCCAGTTTGACGCCAGGCAGGGAGAGGGCAAGGCGCATAACTGCGCGCTCCGTCAAAGATTTTTCATCCAGTTGCGGGATGCGCTTTGCTTCGTGCTGGCCAAGCTTGCCCGGTTTTGTTGCTTGGCGAAGGCTACGAGCTCTGTTATGGTGTGCTAAATTAGCCGTTTGGATGGCTAGATGGTTGTGTGGTGGCTGCATGTTCGCCCCCGACCGTTCACCGTTTTGATGATCATGTTGACAGGGAGTTTTTATGCAACGTCGTTCCTTCTTCACCCTTTCCGCCCTGGCGCTGCTCGCCAGCAGCCTGCCGCTGTCCGCCTTTGCCATCGATGAGGCGAAGAAAGAGATCGTCATCGGCACCACGGTTGGCGACTTTGCCGACATGGTGACCGACTCTATCAAGCCGCAGCTCGAAGCCAAGGGCTACAAGGTCAAGCTGGTGGAGTTCACCGACTACGTGACCCCCAACATCGCCCTGGCGGACGGGTCGCTTGACGTCAACTGCTTCCAGCACAAGCCCTATCTGGAGAGCTTCGCCAAAGACCGGGGTCTCTCTCTGGCGCCCATCACCCAGGTACCGACCGGTCCCATGGGGCTCTACGCCGGCAAGCTGGGGGATCTGAAGGCGGTGAAAGAGGGAAGCACGGTCGCCATCCCGAACGATCCCACCAACCAGGCCCGAGCACTGCTGATGTTGCAGGATCTGGGCTGGCTGAGCCTCAAGGAGGGGATCAATCCTCTCAAGGCGAGCGAGTTCGACGTGGTGAAGAACCCCCACAACCTCAAGCTGGTGCTGCTGGAGGCGGCGCAGCTGCCGCGCTCCCGTGAGGATGTGGACTTCTCCGTCATCAACGGCAACTTTGCCGCCTCAAGCGGGATCCCGTTCAGCTCCGGCCTCTTCCTCGAGCGCAGCTATGACTTCATCAACTGGGTGGTGGTAAAGAGCGCCGATGCGGGCAAGCCGTTCGCCAAGGATGTGGCGGCCGCCTACAACTCCCCCGAATTCAAGGCTTATGCCGCCAAGCGCTTCGTCGGCTACAAGTATCCCGAGGGCTGGCAGCAGAAGGGGTGAGTGGCGTACAAGCGATAAAAAACGGGCACCCAGGTGCCCGTTTTTTATTGGACGTCAGTAGTGGCGCAACCACCAGCGGGCGGCCAGGAGGGCGGTGAGGCTGCCAAGCAGGGCGCTTGCCAGCACATCCAGGGGCCAGTGCATGCCGATAAGGGTGCGCGAGAGGCCAATCCCGATGGCCCAGAGCGGCAGCAGCCAGGCCCCGGCGGGTGCCCGGGCCAGCCAGATCAGGCCGAAGAACTGGGCGAGGCTCATGGCGGCGATGCTGTGACCGGAGGGAAAGGCATAGTTGACCTCTGCCTGCCAGTGCTGGCCGAGCCAGGCGGGCAGCGCCAGCAACTGGGTCGCGGCGTGGACCTGTTCGCTGCGAAGGGCCTGGCTTCCCCCATAGAACTGGCGGATGGCGGGGATCAGCTCCTGGCTCTCCAGCCAGATGAGGTAGGGCCTGGGCTCCTCGGTCAGCAGCTTGATGAGGCTCTTGATGACCCAGTCGCTCGCCAGCACGGCAAAGAGGGCGCCAGCCAGCGCCAGCAGGGCGCGACTGTCCAGCGTCAGCTTGTGTCTTGTGAGCAGCAGCAGGGCGGCGATGGTGAAGACCAGCCCCGGCAAGTCCACCATGCGGGTGAGGGCGTAGGGCCACCATAGCCAGCCCGATTGCAGGGCCTGGGTCATGAACGGCTGCCAGGGCAGGCAGACGAGCAATAGCAGGGGAAGGAGCAGGAGGGCATTGAAATGAAGCACCTTGCGGCGTGGCAACGAAGAGGAGTGAGTCGGCATCAAGGGGTCCGGTTCGGTGGCGCGAGCGGCTAAAAAGAGGCGTCATTGTGCCAGTCAGGTTGCTCTGGTCAAGGCGAAGGGGGCGAGGGCAACAGGCTGTTACATATGATGCTGCCGGGCATCGTGCCCGCACCTGAGGCCGGAAGGCGGAAAGATGGCCGCAGAGCGGTCTGCCAACAAGCCTCTGAAAATCCGTCGCGTTTGGGCTAGAATGGCGCGCCTGTGGCCCTGGTGGACGAGATGCGTGCCGATGAAGATCGTCGTTGATGAAAATATGCCCCATGCGGTGGAGCTGTTTGCGGAATTTGGTGAAGTGGTTCCCCTGCCGGGACGAGAAATAAAGGCCGCGGATCTGCAAGAGGCGGATGTGCTGCTGGTGCGCTCCGTGACCCGGGTCAACGAAGCGCTCCTGGCGAGTTGCCCCAGGCTGGGGTTTGTCGGCACGGCCACCATCGGCACGGATCACATCGATCAGGGGCTGCTGGCGGCGCGGGGCATCCCCTTCTTCAGCGCCCCCGGCTGCAACAAGGTGTCGGTGGGGGACTACGTGCTCTCCGCCCTGCTGGTTCTGGCGGAACGCCATGAGCTGACCTTGAGCGAGATGAGCCTCGCCGTCATCGGTGCCGGCAACACCGGCGAGAGCGTGGCCGGCAAGGCCGAGGCGCTCGGGATGAAGGTGCTGCGCTGCGACCCGCCCCTGGCCCGTAGCGGCGCCGCTGGCGACTTCGTGGATTACCGCACTGCCCTGGATGCCGACATCGTCAGCTTCCATGTCCCCTATCTTCGTGAAGGGGATGAGGCCACCTTCCACCTGCTGGGAGCCGAGGAGATCGCCGAGCGTCCGGCCGGGCAGATCCTCATCAACGCCTCCCGCGGCGAGGTGTGGGACAACCGTGCCCTGCTTGTCCGCCAGCAGGGACCCCATCCCCTGCGACTGGTGATGGACGTGTGGGAAGGAGAGCCGGAGCCCCTCAATGAACTGGTGCCCCATACCGAGCTGGCCACCCCGCACATCGCCGGTTATAGCCTGGAAGGCAAGGCCCGTGGCACCTGGATGCTCTATGAGGCGCTGTGCCGGCAACTGGGGCGCACCCCGCGCCAGGATCTGCAATCCCTGCTGCCTGCCCCAGAGGTGCGCGAGCTGACGCCGGGGCAGCCAGCGGATCAGGCGCTCATCAAGCAGCTTGTCCACCTTGTTTATGACGTGCGCCGTGACGACGCCCGTTTTCGCAACCGGATCGGGCTGCCCGGCAGCTTCGATGAGCAGCGCAAGCGCTACCCCGAGCGGCGCGAATTGGGCGCCCTGCAACTGAAAGGGCCCTTCGCCGACGACAGATTGGCCCGACTGGGCTTTGCCGTCTCGGAGCAATAAACCCGATTTCAACAAGGGGAAGGGCTTGCCCAGGCGGCGCTTCCCCCCGGCCCGGCATCATGGCGGGCCTGTCATCAAACCGATACGCGTGCCAGCCGGGCCCTCATGCCCGGCCCCGACGGGCCGCATCACAGGAGAACAGATCAGTGAGTCAGCAATTCAACGTAGCGGTATTGGGTGCCAGCGGCGCCGTGGGTCAGGCCATGATCGAGATCCTGGAGGAGCGCGCCTTCCCGGTAGCGACCCTCTATCCGCTCGCCTCCAGTCGCAGCGCTGGGGACACGGTGCGTTTTGGTGGCAAGAACGTCGACATCCTTGACGTGGAGGCCTTTGACTGGAGCCAGGTGGAGATTGCACTCTTCTCCGCCGGTGCCGAGGTCTCGGCCAAATGGGCGCCCATCGCCGCCGAGCACGGCTGCATCGTCATCGACAACACCTCCTGCTTCCGCTACGACGAGGACATTCCCCTGGTCATTCCGGAAGTGAACCCGGACGCGCTGGCCGATTTTCGCAACCGCAACATCATCGCCAACCCCAACTGCTCCACCATCCAGATGCTGGTGGCCCTCAAGCCCCTGCACGACGAGGTGGGCATCAGTCGCATCAACGTGGCGACCTACCAATCCGTCTCCGGCTCCGGCAAGGAAGGGGTGAGCGAGCTGGCGGGCCAGACCGCCCACCTGCTCAACGGCCGTCCGGTGGAGCCGACCCTCTATCCGCAGCAGATCGCCTTCAACCTGATCCCGCAGATCGATGCCTTCACCGACAACGGCTACACCCGGGAAGAGATGAAGATGGTGTGGGAGACCCAGAAGATCCTGGGGGATGCCAGCATCGCCGTGAACCCCACCTGCGTGCGGGTACCGGTCTTCTATGGTCACGCTGAGGCGGTTCATGTGGAGCTGCACCAGCCGCTGGACGCCGAGCAGGTCAAGGAGCTGCTGCGCAATGCCCCGGGCGTCACCCTGTTTGATGATGAAGGGGACTACCCGACCCCGGTGCGCGATGCCACCGGCCAGGATGATGTGATGGTCGGGCGGGTGCGCCAGGATATTTCTCATCCGAGTGGTATCAATATGTGGATCGTGGCCGATAACGTTCGTAAGGGCGCGGCGACCAACAGCGTGCAGATTGCCGAACTGCTGGTACGCGACTACCTCTGAGGCCGGATGTCGGCCCCGGGCGGGGAGGGAACCCCGCCTTGATGTGGGCGCCCTGGCCCCGGGATGTGACCGGGAACCCACTCTCCGGTTTTTGGAATACCGTGTGATATCAGTGGACTAGGTTTTTTTCTACACTCTGGTTCGCGTCTGGGGCTGCTTTCTGGTCGCCGCCGGGCGCGAAATATGTCGGATCGCTGGCTTGAGACCGGCGCCTGATTTATATTGAGCCGATTGTTTTGGGGTAACTATCCAGATTTTTCAATGTGATAGGGCCGTCATACGAAGGAACGAATATGGGACATTCCCGCATAACGCTGGCAACGCTACTCGCATTGGGGCTTCTGGGCACGGTTCAGGCCGAAGAGGGGGCGCGAGAACCCTTCTTTGTCGAACTCAAGGGACCGGATGGCTCACCGCCCCCCGCGGTGCAACCAGAGCCCCGGGCCCAGCCCGTGGCGCCCGTCACCCTGCCCAGAGCCCAGCCCATCGTGCGTCAGGTGCCTGCTGCGTCGGCTGGCAGTTATGGTCCCGTGCGTCCCACCGATACCCTCTGGAGTCTGGCGAGCAAGCATCGCCCGTCCAACCGGGTAAGCGTCTACCAGACCATGGTAGCCATCTATGACAAGAACCCCCGAAGCTTCGCAGACGGCAACATCAACCATATTCTGGTGGGTTCCCACATCCTGCTGCCCACCGCCGCAGAGGCGGGGCGCATCACAGATGCCGAAGCACGCCGTCGCTTCAACAGCGACAACGCGAGCTGGAAGGGGCTGAGCCCCAAATACCTGGCCAACAAGCAATCCCACGTCGCCCAGCCGGTGGTGAGCAAGCCTGCTCCGGCCAAGCCGGCTGTGGTGGCCAAGAATACACCGCCCAAGGCGGCGCCGATCCCGGCGGCACCCAAGGCAACGGCTCCAGCCCCCGAGGTGAAGGAGACCGCCAAGGCGGCTGTCTCCACCCCCGTGGTGGTGAGCGCTGCTGCGAGCAGCGCCGCCAGCACGGCGCCGGCGCCCCTGCCCGCCACTGCGGTGGGCAAACCCTCTACCGAGATGGCGCTGGCCCTGGAAGATGCCAACGCCCAGCTCGGCCAGGTCACCGAGATGAACCACAGGCTCAAGCTGCGCCTGCAAGCCCTGACCGAAGAGGTGGAGACCCTCAAGGCCCAGTTGCAGGATCAGACCGCCCTGCAAAAAGAGGTGGCGGAACTCAAGGCCAATCCGACGCCTCCCGTGGTGGCGCCGGTGCCCAAACAGAGCTGGCTGATGGAGCTGCTCTCTTCGCCGCTCAATCTCGCCATGATCATCCTGCTGCCGGTACTCCTGGTGCTTGCCCTGGTCACGCTCTGGCTGCGTGCTCGTGCCCGCCGCGAGCTGGAAGAGCAGGAGAAGAGCCTCTCCGAGTCGACCTCCATGGTCATGGGAGACGAGAACAGCGAGTTTGATCAGTTGATGACGGTGGGCATCGCGGATGACGAGCCCCTCCATGGCATGCCGGATCTCAACGAGCCGGAAGTGAGCAGGAAGCAAGATGGTGCCAGTGCTGCCGCCGATGTCATCTTCCGGGATGACGAGACGGCGCTCTCCGCTTTTGATGTGGAGCCTGCGGTGACGACGGCGAACCGGGATCCGGATCTGGTGCCCGAGCTGGATCTGGCCCACGAGGGGGACTTCGATCTGCCCGTGGTGCCGGAACTCGATCTCTCCGACGAGCCCACCTCCTCTGCTCGTGGTCATGACGAGATCATGACCGAGGAAGAGCTGCAGGCCGCCCTGTTTGCCGAGCTGGACGCGGATCTGGAAGCGGATCTGGCCCAGGCCCAGGAGGAGAGCCGCAGCCAGCGTGACGAGACACTGGCCAACTTCGATCTGAGCGATCTAGAGACCGGGTTTGGCGAGCCGACCGACGATGAGCTTGCCGCCAAGGCGCCGCACATCGACGAGACGGGGTTTGGCAAGGACGATGTGGACGACATGCTGGCCGAGCTCGGGCTGGAGCCCACCAAGCCGGCGGCGTCCGAGTGGGATCCCAGCGAGCTGGCCCTGGCTGACTTCGAGGATGCCTTCGCCGAGGTGGAGTCCCATCAGGGGGAGGTGAAACCCCGCGAGCAGGTGCAAGACAGCGACTTCGTTGAAATCGACAAGCTGCTGGCCGATGCCGATGCCAGCAGCACGGAGCAGGAACCCTATCAGGGCTTCTCCCTGGATGTGGGGCTGGACGGTTTCCCCGAGGTGCTGCCGGAGTCCAACGGCTTTGATGTGGATGCCGATGACGGCGGGGTGGGGGCCAAGCTGGATCTGGCCCGGGCTTACCTCGAGATCGACGACAAGGAGAGCGCCCGCGAGCTGCTGGAAGAGGCGGTGGCCCAGGGCAGCGAGCACCAGCGCAGCGAGGCGCAGAAGCTGCTCAAACGCCTGGGCTAGGCAGGCGCTTGTCATCCATGCACCAGAGAGGGCAGCCCACGGGCTGCCCTCTCTCTTTGGGGGCCACGCACCGCGGCCTCGCCCGGTCTGGGACTTTTGAGCCCAAGCGCGTATAATCCGCCCCGTTTCTTTCACTGCATCCTTTCATCAGAAGACACCGTTACCCATGCGAATTGCCCTTGGTATTGAATATGACGGCAGCCGGTACTTCGGCTGGCAGCGCCAGCGCGAAGTGATCAGCGTCCAGGAGGAGCTGGAAAAAGCCCTCAGCCGCATCGCCAACCACCCCGTCTCCATCCAGTGTGCCGGTCGCACCGATGCGGGGGTGCATGCCACTGGCCAGGTGATCCACTTCGATACCGAGTCGAACCGCGCAGAAGGCGCCTGGACCCTGGGGCTCAACTCCAACCTGCCCCCTGACATCGCCGTGCGCTGGGTCAGGGAGGTGGACGAGCATTTCCATGCCCGCTTCAGCGCCACCGCCCGTCGCTACCGTTACGTCATCTACAACCACAACTACCGCCCGGCGATCCTGGGCCAAGGCGTCAGCCACTACCACGAAGCCATCGATGCGACGCTGATGCATCAGGCCGGTCAGAGCCTGCTGGGGGAGCACGACTTCAGCACCTTCCGGGCTGTCGCCTGTCAGTCCAACACCCCCTGGCGCAATGTGACCCACCTGTGTGTCAGCCGTTCCGGCCCCTACATCGTGCTCGACATCAAGGCCAACGCCTTCCTGCATCACATGGTGCGCAACATCACCGGCTCCCTGCTGCTGGTGGGGCAGGGGCTTCAACCGGTGGAGTGGATTGCCGAGGTGCTGGCGGCGAAGGATCGCAACCTGGCGGGCCCGACCGCCAAGGCGGGCGGCCTCTATCTGGTGGATGTGGATTACCCGGCCGAATTCGGGTTGCCCCGGCCGCCTCTCGGTCCGCTGTGGCTGCCGGACTCGGCACCGGGTACGACCAGTTTTTAGTAACTGGGCCCGAAAATTTGTGGTTTAATGATCCGTCGTTTATTGCCATCGAGCCGTTAAGTCATTGAACAATCAAGGCTCGATGTGTTTTGTCAGGCACAAATGCATTAAGGAATTCCATGAGCTGGCTTGAGAAGATCCTTCCCAAGAGCAAGATCACCACACCGCGTCGTCACAACATTCCGGAAGGGGTGTGGACCAAGTGTACTGCTTGCGAACAGGTGCTCTACCGGGCAGAGCTGGAGCGCAATCTCGAAGTGTGCCCCAAGTGTGACCATCATATGCGCATCAGCGCACGTGCCCGTCTCGAGAGCTTCCTCGACGCCGAGGGACGCAGCGAAGTCGCGGCCGAGCTGGAGCCGCAAGACATCCTGAAATTCAAGGATTCCAAGCGCTACAAGGATCGTTTGTCTGCCGCCCAGAAAGAGACGGGCGAGAAGGATGCGCTGGTGGTGATGAAGGGGACCCTCAAGGGGGTACCGGTCGTCGCCTGTTCATTCGAGTTCTCCTTCATCGGGGGCTCCATGTCCTCCGTGGTCGGTGCCCGCTTCGTGCGCGCCGTCGAGGAGAGCATCAAGGAGGGCCGCGGTCTGGTCTGCTTCTCCACCTCCGGTGGTGCGCGGATGCAGGAAGCCCTGTTCTCCCTGATGCAGATGGCGAAGACCAGTGCGGCCCTAGATCGCCTCACCAAGGCGGGCCTGCCCTTCATCTCCGTGCTGACCGACCCCACCATGGGTGGCGTCTCCGCGAGTCTGGCCATGCTGGGTGACATCAACGTAGGCGAACCCAAGGCGTTGATCGGCTTTGCCGGCCCCCGCGTCATCGAGCAGACCGTGCGCGAGAAACTGCCGGAAGGCTTCCAGCGCTCCGAGTTCCTGCTGGAGAAGGGCGCCATCGATCTCATCATCGACAGGCGCGAAATGCGCAACCGTCTGGCCGGTCTGCTGGCCAAGCTGATGAACACTCAGGTTATCGAAGACTGAAGATGAGTTCACACATGCAACAATCCCAAAGCCGGTCGCTGGTCGACTGGCTTTCTTATTTGGAGCAGATCCACCCAGCCAACATCGACATGGGGCTGGAGCGGGTCGGCACGGTTGCCCGCCGCATGGGCCTCACCGAACTGCCGTTCAAGGTGATCACGGTGGCGGGCACCAACGGCAAGGGCTCCTCCTGCGCCATGGCGGCCAGCATCCTGATGGCCGCCGGCTACCGGGTCGGTGTCTACTCCTCCCCCCATCTGCTGCGCTTTACCGAGCGCGTGCGCGTCAATGGCCAGGAGCTGGCCGATGGCGATCACTGCGCGGCCTTTGCCGAGGTAGAAGCCGCCCGGGGCGACATCGCCCTCACCTTCTTCGAGTTCGCCACCCTGGCGGGTCTGTGGCTGTTTCGCCGCGCCGCGCCCGATGTGCTCTTGCTGGAAGTGGGGCTGGGGGGGCGGCTTGATGCCACCAATGTGGTGGAATCGGACGTCGCCCTGATCACCTCCATTGCCCTGGATCACTGCGACTGGCTCGGAGATACCCGGGAGGCGGTGGCGGTGGAGAAGGCTGGCGTCTATCGCAAAGGTAAACCCGCCATCAGCGGGGAGCCCAATCCGCCATCGACCATCGCAAGCGAAGCGGCGCGCCTTGGCGCCTGCCTGCGTCAGGTCGGCATCGATTTTCGTGGTGATGAGCATGGCGTCGACTGGGATTATCACGGCCTGCACCACTGGTCGGGATTGCCCAAACCGGCCCTGCCGCTGATGAATGCGGTCACCGTGCTGGCGGCCCTGGAGTCCCTCGGTTTGCCATTGTCGGAGTCCGCCATCCGCGACGGCCTGGCCAATGTCCGCCTGGCTGGCCGGATGCAGCAGTTGCAAACCTCGCCGCTGGTCATCGTCGACGTGGCCCACAATCCCCACTCTGCCGCCTATCTCGCCAGCCAGTTGCGCCAGCTCCCCGGCAAGGGCAAGCGCCGCGCCGTGGTTGGCATGCTCAAGGACAAGGACATGGCGGGGTCGCTGGCCGAGCTTGACGGTCTGATTGACAAGTGGTTCCTGGCAAGCCTCCACGGCCCGCGCGCGGCCACGGCCGACCAGTTGGCGACGGCCCTTGGCAGCGGCCGGGGCGCGGCGCTCACCTTTGCCTGCGTGGGGGATGCCTACGGCGCCGCCTTGGCCGCATCGAGTCCTGACGATATGGTCATTGTGTTCGGCTCGTTTTACACTGTCGCCGACGTGCTGGCTCTGGGCGCGGTCTGAGCCGTTCGCTCCCCTGGCTCCGTCATCGTGACGACGGGCCGGGTTTTGCACTGGATAATCCCCTTTCAGGCCAAGTGGGTGGCGAGGGACCCGGCTTCGCCAGCCGGCGTGAGGGGAGGCGTTCTTTGCGAAGTGTGCAAGATTGCAATGGATCCTAAGTAACATGGGTGGAAATTAACTTGGCTTCGAAGTTTCAAAACAGATTGGTGGGGACCGTCATCCTGGTCGCCCTGGTGGTCATCTTTCTGCCGGACCTGATGGACGGCAACAAGCTGGAGCAGAAGGACGAGGCCTTCGCCAAGATCCCCCTGCGTCCGGAGCTCGAGCCCGCCAAACCTGCGCTTCAGGTCTCGGCGGCGAGCACCCTGCCGGCCGAGCATCTGGCGAGTCAGCAGCAGGCCTCTGCCGCGACCCAGTGGCAGGTAGAGGAGATTGGCGATACCGTGACCCTGGCCAATCAGGGGGGAGCCAATCCAGCGGGAGCCAGTCAGGCCCCCATCACCCAGCAGCAGCCGGTACAGGCCGTGGCGCAACCCAAGCCCCAGCCCAAACCCGAGCCCAAGCCGGAAGTGATCGCCAAGAAACCGGTGGAGCAGCCCAAACCCAAGCCGGTGCCAACCAAGCCGGTAGAGGTGCAAAAACCGGTGGAGGCCAAGCCACAGGCGGGCCAGATCAAGACCATGGATGATCTCATCGCGAGCAAGATGGCCCAGCCGACTACGGCACCGGCAGCAGCCCCGGCTCAGGGGAGCTGGATCCTGCAGCTTGGCGCCTTCAAGAATGCAGACAGCGTCAATGCCCTGGTGAGCAAGCTGAGGGCGGCGGGCTACTCGGCCCAGACGTCGCCGAGAACTCCGGTGCAGGGGCAGATCAACCGGGTCTTCATCGGGCCGGATGTCTCCAAGGCCAAGTTGCAGGGCATGCAGAGCCGGATCAGCCAGATGACGGGCTTGAGCGGCTCCGTGGTGGCCTACACCCCCTGACAGCATGATGAAATGAAAAGACCGCGCCTCATGGCAACATGGGCGCGGTCTTTTTTTGTGTCCAACACGGGGGAGGCCGTGTGGCTATCGGGCTGCAGAGAAGGCCTAGATGCACTTCACCGGCTTGGGGAGGCCTGCGATCTTGGTGGCTTGCTTGGCGGGGCCTTCCGGGAACAACTTGTAGAGGTAGCGGCTGTTGCCCTTCTCTGGGCCGTACTGCTTTTCCATCGCCTTGACCAGGGCGCGGATGGCGGGGGAGGTGTTGAACTCCAGATAGAAGGCCCGTACGAAACGCACCACTTCCCAGTGCGGATCCTCCAGCACAATCCCCTCTTTCTCGGCCAGCATCAGGGCCAGCGCCTCGCTCCATTGCTCGCTGTGGCGCAGATAGCCCTGGGCATCGGTCTCGATGAGTTGGCCGTTGAACTGCAAATGGTGTGGCTCGGACATGACGCTTCCTCGAAAAGGCTATCTCAATGGGGCGGGCATGGTAGCGCCTTGCGTCCCGTCCGGCAACCGGGGCGGCGCTTGGCGCCTGCCTCGGGCGGGACTGGCCCGGCGGCTATGGCTGGCTAGGTCCGGCCCTGACCTGTCAGCAACTGGCCATCGTTGGCGAGCATCAGCAGTTCGTCTGCCAACTGGCTGATGAGGGTGAGCTGCTGGCTCAGCATCAGTTGCTCCTCGCTGCTCTCCGGAGCGATGGCCGGACAGGCTCCCGCGAGCGGCGTCGGCATCTCCCCCGCCAGGTGACCGGCGGCCTGCTCCAGGGTCTGGCTGATGTGGCGGCTTATCTCCTCCAGCCCCTCGATGGGCTCGAGTTTGTCGCGATGAGCCCCGAGTGCCGAGATATAGGAGAGCAGGGCATGGTTGCGCCAGGTGAGAGTGAAACAGAGATCCAGGAAGCGGCGGCGCTTGCTCGGCTCCACCAGCATGCTCTGCCAGGCCATGGCCAGCTCGCTGTCGGCGAGGTGGGCACACTTGCGGGCAACCCGGTAGTCCAGGGATTCATCCCGTTGGCGATGCAGGCTGGCGAGTACCGCCGAGAGGTACTTCGCATTGGCGGACAGGGAGTTGGCGATAAGGGTTGGCAACCGCTTGTATTGCCAGTCGGGCCAGAGCCAGGCCACCAGGGCGTAGGAGAGCAGGCAGCCGAGCAGGGTATCGAGCAGGCGGGGTCCGAGGATGGCGAAGCCGATGCCATCCAGCAGGTTGAACGCCATCAGCACGTAGAGGGTGATGAAGCAGACGGCGGCGCTGTAGTTGCTGCGCACCTGGGTGAAAAACAGGAAGGCGGCCAGCCCCATGATCCCCAGTTGCAGGTGCAGCTCGGGGAAGAACCAGAGTACGGGCACGCCGATGAGGATACCGGCGAAGGTGCCGAGCATCCGCTGCACCAGACGACGGCGGGTGGCGCTGTAGCTCGGCTGGCAGACGAACAATACGGTGAGCAGGATCCAGTACCCCTTGTCCAGGTGAAACGCCTGCAGAATGCCATAGCCCACTACCAGCCCGAGGGAGAGCCGCAGGGCATGGCGAAACACCATGGAGTTCGGGGTCAGGTGCTGCCTGAGCAATGCCAGCAGGGGCAGGGCGACCGGCTGTGCCAGGGGAGGCAGGCTGGTGGGCGGCGCGGCGGGGTTTTGCAGCTCTTCGGCGCTTTGCAGCAACTGGTTGATGCTGGCCAGGTTGCGACGCAGGAACTTCATCGGTGTCAGCAGGGTCTTGGGGTAGTGCTGCTTGAGGTGGGTGAACTCCAGCTGATCGCCGAGGGCCTCCAGGGTCCAGTGAATGCGTTTGTGGTGGGTGTAGGGCTTGTGCACCAGGATGGCGTAGCCGAGCTGCTGACAGGCGTCGGCAAGCTGTGACAGCACCTCCTGGAAGCCGTCGAGGACGATACCCTGCTTGAGCTCTGCTTCCAGCTTGCTGTAGGGGTAGTGGCTGGAGGTGGCCCGCTCCTGGATCTCCAGGGCAAGCAGGTAGAGGCGCAGCAGGCCCGCGAGCTCGGGGGCAACCCCGTGGCGGCCGGGGGCATGAAGACGGGCATTGAGCGCCGTCTTGGCCTGGTTCAGGGCATTGACCAGGTTGATGTTGAGCTGGGCCAGATTGTGGCGGATGGCCTGGGCGCCGTGTTCGTCGGCCGGGAAGAAGCGGGATTTCTCCTGCAAGTAGCGGGCGAGGGCGAAGTAGCTCTGGGCCAGTTGCTCGTGCAGGGTCTTGTAGGGCAGCAGCCAGAGCCAGACCAGGGACACCAGGCCGTACCAGAGGGCCCCGGCGCACAGGGCCAGCGGCTGATAGAAGAGATCCGGCGCCTTGGCGGCCCCCAGCATGGTGTAGATGGCAATCAGCAGGGAACCGAAGCTGATGGTGGCGTAGCGTTGGCCGAGGGCGCCCACCATGACGAAGATAAAGGTGGAGCCCGCGAGTCCGATGGCAAAGAGCCAGGGAGTGGGGAAGAGATACTGCACGCACAATGAGGCAAACAGGAAGCAGAGCAGGGTCATGGCGAGGTTCTTGACCCGGCCCCAGAGGCTGTCGTCGGTCTCGGCGATGGCGCCGGCCACCACCCCGAGGGAGAGCAGCACGGTGAGCTGGATGTCACCGGTAGCCAGCGCGAAGGCGAGCAGCCCCGCGATGGCGAGCAGGACCTTGAGGGCGAAATAGATGTGGCTGTCTGTCAGCAGCCGGCGCAGCAGGCCGGAGAAATCCATCGGCATGCTAGGCACCACCCTTGAACGAGGTGAAATCGATGTGGCAGTCGGTCAGCAGACGGCGCAATAAACCTGAGAAGTCCATGGGCATGGGATGAAGGCAACCCTTGAGCGAAACGAAAGCGACAGCATAACCCGTCGATAACGAAACGGCCCTGATTTGGATCAGGGCCACTTCGCTTCATATCCTTGATTTGCAACTTATCCTGACAGAAATGGGCGCCAATAAAAACCCCGCCGAAGCGGGGTCTTGTGCATCTTAAGCATCCATCAGTTGCGGCTGCCGCCAAGCAGGCTCAGCAGGCTCAGGAAGATGTTGTAGATGGAGACATACAGGGTGACGGTGGCAGAGATGTAGTTGGTCTCGCCGCCGCGCACGATCTGCTGGGTGGTCAGCAGGATGGCGCCGGAGGAGAAGAGCATGAACATGGCGGACAGGGCCAGGCTCAGGGCGCTCATCTGCAGGAAGATGTTGGCGACCATGGCTACCAGCAGTACCCAGAACCCGACGAACAGCATGCCGCCGAGGAAGGAGAGGTCCCGCTTGGTGGTCAGGGCATAGGCAGACAGGCCGAAGAAGGTGAGCGCAGTACCGCCCAGCGCCGTCATCACGATCTCGCCGCCGCCGTTGTTCATGTACATGTTGATGATGGGGCCGAGGCTATAGCCCAGCAGGCCGGTCAGGGCGAAGGTGAACACCAGCCCCATGCCGTTGTCACGGTTCTTCTCGGTCAGGAACATCAGGCCGTAGACACCGATGAGGAACACGGCCCAGTGCAGGGGCGGCATGTCCATGACGGTCGCTACCCCGGCTACCACGGCTGAGAAGCCAAGAGTGAGGGAGAGCAGCATGTAGGTGTTGCGCAGCACCTTGTTGGTGTCGCGCACGGCACCCTGGGTGCCAGTGTAGATAGAACGGGTATCCATCTTGATGTCCTCTTGATTTCCGGGGTGAAGCGACCAAGTGTGCTTCGTTAACGCATTGTATGCACTGAATGTGTGGATGACGAGCGCTGATTTCAAGCGCCACCCCACCTGCGTGGTGCCTACTATCCCAGAGCAAAGATGTATTGCGCATGAACAAGGAGGCTCAAGGCGTTGCAGAGGGCGCCTGTTCCTGCTCTTTACCCTGTCTGGCGATCCGCGTCGGCGAGAAGCCGAACTGCTTTCTAAACGCCGTGATGAAATTGGCCACATGGTCATAGCCGGCGTGGGCGGCGGCCCCTTGCAGAGAGAGGCTGCGCGCCTCCAGCCTGGCCCGCGCTTCTTGCAGCTTTCGCTGGCGAAGGTAGCGCTGCAGGCTCATGCCCAGCTCTTTTTTTGCGGCCCGCTGCAAGGTGGAGACGCTCATGCCGAGGGTGGCCGCGATCTCGGTCAGGGTCATCTCGTCCACTTTTTCATCCCTGAGCAGCATCTTGAGGCGCGTCGGTTGCTCGTTCTGGCGCTGGCAACAGGGGGAGGCGGCCTGCTGGAGGTTGGTCATCAGGCTCTCCCAGACACTGAGGGCAAAGGCCTTGCGCATCAGCATCTCGGAGGCGTTCTGGCTGCTGGTGAGATTGAGCGCTTCCGCAATCTGTCCAAGCGCCGCGGGCAGGGTCCAGTCGACGCGGCTCAGATGGCGGCTGAAGGTCTGTGCGAAAGCCTTGCGATGCGCCTGTGCCAGGTTGTGGGCGAGCCAGGTGTGGTCCAGGGAGAGGACGATGCTGCGGCTGCGCACCTGGGCTTTGGCCGCCCCCTGCACGATGTCGGGCTCGGTATAGAGGATGGCGGTTGCCACTATGGGGTCGGACTCATGGAAGCGGCACCCCTTGAGCCTGTGAGTGGCGCCATAGGTCATCAGGGCACGGCTCTCGAGAGGAATGGCGATGATCAACTGCGGCGGCAACTCCCGCTCGGTGGCGAAGTCTGCCTTGTGAACGATGTCCTTGTTGTGAAAGCGAAGACCCTCCTGGATCACCAGGTTCTCCACCCTGCCGGTGAAGCGGCCTCGCTGGCGTGCGCTGGTATCCCTTGCCACTGTGTCAGTCATGTGCAATTTGACCATGTCGAAGAGTGAAATGACCACACCGCAAAACTGCGGCGGAAGATGGAGTGATATATTAGCCCCCGGAAAATTAAATGAAAATGATTATCATCTCTATCTTGGGGTCACTCTTACTATGGTTGTCTTGAAGGATAAAGCGCGAAGCCCGCTGGCGCTGGCCATCTCTGCCGCTCTGGCCGTCACCGTTGCCGCCCCGGCAGGGGCACACACACCGGACATCAAGCCGGACGAAACCCTGGTTGTCTATGGCAATCCACTCTACGGGATGTCGCCGTCGGAGGAGACGGGAGGCTATGGGGTCGACTCGGCCACCGTTGGCACCAAGACGCCGGCGGCCCTCAAAGACATCCCCCAGTCGATCACCGTGTTGACCAACGACTACATCGAGGAGCGCAACTTCGTGGCGGTGGACGATCTGGCCAAGTTCACGCCGGGTCTGCGCACCCTGGTCAACGACAGCGGCCGCTCCTCCATCTTCTCCCGCGGCTATGAGTACGACGAAGTGAACCTCAACGGCCTGCCATCGCCCATGCAGAGCAAGTACGGCACCCTGCCATCGCTGGCGGCGGTGGATCGGGTGGAGATCATGCGGGGCCCCTCCGGCCTCTTCAACAGCACCAGCGAGCTGGGGGGCGTGATCAACATGGTGCTCAAGCGTCCGACCGACGCCTTCAAGGGCTCGGTCACGGCGCGCTATGGCAGCTGGGACAGGCATTACCTGGAGGCGGACATGGGGGGCGCACTCAACGACGAGGGTTCCCTGCGCGGCCGCGTCGTGGTGGCCAACGCCGACATCAAGAACCAGGTGGACTACAACAACAACGACAACGGTACCTACTACGGCACCCTGGAGTTCGATCTCTCGGATCGCACCCGCCTCTCCGTCTACGCCCTGCACCAGACCAAGGACATCCTGCCCACCAACGGCCTGCCGGCGTACAAGGACGGCTCCCTGCTCGACATCGGCCGCAGCACCTACCTGGGGTCGGCTGAAGACTTCTTCGACGCCGACACCACGGATGTGGGGGCCTCGCTGCAACACGCCTTTGCCAACGGCGGGGTGGGTCAGGTCTCGGCCCGCTACATGGATCACGACATGCGGCTGGAGCAGACCTTCACCAACGGCCCCGTGGACGCGGCGGGCAACACCGGGCTGATGTTCAACGGCCAGGGAAACCAGCAGAAGAACATGGCCTTCGATGCCAACTACAGTCAGATGTTCGATCTGTTGGGGCACAAGAGCGAGTTTGTGTTGGGCTCCGACTACAAGCGCTACGAGTCGGACATTCAGACCTACACCAACCGCAACCTCGGCAAGATCAATGTGTTCGATTTCGACCCGACCCGGGTCGCCAAGCCGGACTACAGCTACACCAAGAATGACCATGAGGAGCAGTCGGAGCTCGGTCTGTATGGCAAGGTGACCTGGCGTCTGCTGGAGCCGCTGGCGGTGATCACCGGGGCCCGCGTCTCCTGGTACGATCTGGATGCCGTCAGCACGACCCTGAGTTCCGGAGCCCAGAGCGGCGAGTCCGGTACGTTCAACGGCAAGCTCACCCCCTACGCGGGGGCCGTCTATGACCTGAGCGACGAACACGCCTGGTATGCCAGCTACTCCAAGGTGTTCAAGCCCCAGACCAGCCAGGACGAGAGCGGCAACCTGCTCAAGCCCCGGGAGGGCAGCCAGTGGGAGACCGGCATCAAGTCCTCGCTGCGTGACGGCCTGCTCAACACCCGGGCGACCCTCTTCCTGATGAAGGACGACAACATCGCGGCCCAGGCCTACGACGATCAGGGCATCGCCATCACCAACACCTACTGGGCTACCGGCAAGGTGGAGACGCAAGGGGTGGAGCTGGAGGCGAGCGGCTATCTCAGCCAGAACTGGATGGTGATGGCCGGCTATACCTTCACCGACATCGAGGAGAAGGCCGGGGATCACAACCCGAAATTCGACACCATTCCCCGTCACGCCCTCTCCCTCTGGACCGACTACCACCTGGCCGACTGGGTGCAGGGGCTGCACCTCGGGGCCGGGATGACGGCGGTGAGCGACTACGGCTTCAACCAGAAGGGGGTCGAGACCCACCAGGGGGGCTATGCCCTGTTCGATGCGGCGGTGCGTTACGAGATCAACGACAGAATGCAGGCGACCCTGAACCTCTACAACCTGCTCGACCGGGAGTACTTCTACCGGGTCGGCTCCACCAGCACCTTCAACATGTACGGCGAGCCGGCGAACCTGATGGCAGGCTTCACCTACAAGCTGTAACGACCGACGACAGCAGGGCCTGCGGGCCCTGCTACCGTCTCTGTGCGCCGCCCTACGGGGGATCCCCAAGGCTGGCGACACAATCCTGGTTCATCCCATGACAAGACTCATCATCCTGCTGCTCACCATGATCACACTCTCTTCTGCCCAGGCAGACATGCTCCACTACGCACAGCGCTTCACCCACCATTCGGCCCTGCTGGGGGAGACGCGGCAATACAGCGTCTCCCTGCCCCAGGAATATGAACGCGAGCCCGGGGCTCGGTTCCCCGTGCTCTATCTGCTCGACGGGGAGAAGAGCCTGCTGGAGGTTGTCGGCATCACCCGGGCCCTGCGGGCCGGGCTCAATCCGGCTATTCCCCCCCTCATCATCGTCGCGGTCCACAACACCGACCGGATGCGGGATTACACCCCGAGCCACACCATGACCTTGCCAAATGGGGCACCGGCGGGGCCCGGCTATGCCGTGACGGGGGGCGGGCCCCGGTTCCTGCGCTATCTGAGTGAGGAGCTGCGCCCCCTCATCGAGGAGAGGTTTCGGACCCGGGCGCCGGCCCTGCTGGTGGGCCACTCCCTCGGCGGCCTGCTGGCGCTCGATGCACAGGCGCAAGACGGCGGCCAGTTCCAGGGTGTGATCGCCATCGACGCCAGCCTCTGGTTCGATTACCCCCGCAATTACGAGCGCATCGCGTCGGAGTTGACCGGGCCGCTCAAGCACGCCTCCTCGCTGTTTATGGCGGTGGCCAACAACCCCTTCACCCCGGGATTCGGGCGCTCGGCGTTTCACCGGGATCGCCTGCAGCAGTTTGCGCGGCAGGTAGTGGGGGCACCCGGCGCAAACCTGCACGTCACCAGCCGCTACTTCGAGGAGGAGGATCATCACAGCGTCTACCACCCCGCCGTCTATCAGGGACTCCAGTGGCTGTTTCAGGGCTACCGGATGGATCTGGCGCCCGGGCACTTCAGCCGACAGGGGGTGATCGCCCGCTTTGATGCCTTGAACCGCCACCTCGGCAGCGCACTGCGCCCGGAGCTGGGGAGCCTGCGGGACATCAGGGAGAAGGCCGCGCGCTGGCCGCAGATGGCGATCTCCGTGGACGAGGCCGATGCCCTGCTGACCCACTACTACGGGTCGAAGCCGTGAAAAGCCGATATTTTTGTCTGTGTCTGGAATCGTCACAACGGCGCCGGAGACGGGTGTCGGTCCGGCGCCATCCCTGGGTACACTGCCGAAACGAGGGGCGCCGGGTCGGTGCCCCGACAGAGGCAGGGAGTGAGCGATGGCGGTTGCAGGAAAGAGGGGAGGCATGCTGGCTCTGTGGTGCGGCGCACTCCTGATGTCGGGGTGCAGTGGGTTTGCGCCTGCGCCCATTCCCGTCACCTATCTGAGTCAGGATCCACCCCCAGGCAGGCTGCCCCTTGGGGAGACCGCCTATGTGGATGACGGTCGCTGCCCACCAGGGCAGGTCAAGCGGCTCATCGGCGGGGACGCGAAGCACAATGTGCCAAGAAAGGTTGAGTGTGTGGCAAGACCGCAATGATGATGTGATTTTCACAGCCTGAAACATTCAAAAAAGAGCCCTGAGGCAGTCGCCTTGGGGCTCTTTTCGTCTGGCTGGCCTGGTCGGTGTGATGCCGCAGCGGGCTAGAAGGCATTTCCAGGGACCCGCACCCAGCCTTCCATCAGGATGCGGGCGGAGCGGGACATCACCGCCTTGGTGACCGTCCACTGTCCCGCTACCTGCTCTGCCTGGGCTCCGACTCTCAGGGTGCCGGAGGGGTGGCCGAAGCGCACCGCTTCGCGCTCGCCGCCCCCGGCGGCCAGATTGACGAGGGTGCCGGGAATGGCCGCCGCCGTGCCGATGGTCACGGCGCAGGTGCCCATCATGGCGTGGTGCAGCTTGCCCATGGAGAGGGCCCGCACCAGCAGATCGATCTCGCCGGCAATAATCTCCTTGCCGCTGGCGGTGCGGTAATCCTTGGCGGGTGCGACGAAGGCAATTTTCGGGGTGTGCTGGCGAGTGGCCGCCTCTTCGGGGCGCTTGATGAGCCCCATGCGCAGGGCACCGGCAACCCGGATCGCCTCGAAACGGGCGAGCGCTTGCGGGTCTGTGTTGATCGCCTCGCGCAGCTCGGTGCCCTCATAACCAATGTCCTCGGCGTTGACGAACACCGTGGGGATGCCGGCGCTGATCAGGGTGGCTTTCAGTACGCCGCTCTTTACAACAGACGCGGGTACCTCCAGATCGTCCACCAGATTGCCGGTGGGGAAGAGGGCGCCGCCGTCTTCACCCTCGTCGGACGGGTCGAGAAACTCCAGCACGATCTCGGCGGCGGGGAAGGTCACCCCGTCCAGCTCGAAATCGCCTGTCTCCTGCACCTGGCCGTTTGTCACCGGCACGTGGGCGAGGATGGTTTTGCCGATATTGGCCTGCCAGATGCGCACCTCACAGGTGCCGTGCTCCGGGATGCGGGACGGGTCCACCAGGCCGGCGTGGATGGCGAAGGCCCCGGCGCCGGTGGAGAGGTTGCCGCAGTTGCCGCTCCAGTCCACGAATGCCTTGTCGATGGCGACCTGGCCGTAGAGGTAGTCCACATCGTGATCGGGTTGCTGGCTTTTGGAGAGGATCACGCACTTGGCTGTGGAGGAGGTGGCCCCCCCCATGCCGTCCATGTGGGCGCCGTAGGGGTCGGGGCTGCCGATGACCCGCAGGAAGAGGGCATCCCGTGCCGGGCCCGGCTGCTGGCAGCGCTCGGGCAGGTCAGATAAGCGAAAGAAGACCCCCTTGCTGGTGCCGCCACGAAGGTAGGTGGCCGGGATTTTTACTTGTGGTATGTGGGCCATAGAGAGTGTCCTGAAAAGAGTCATAGATCCTGCTCCCTCTGGGAGAAGGTGCCCGAAGGGCGAATGAGGGGGATGTCCCCTCACCCCAACCCTCTCTCAAAGGGAGAGGGTGCTTTATGCCTTCCCCTTTTTCAAAGGGGCGGAGCGGGGTTGCGATTTAGCTTGCGGCCTTTTGCGCAGCTGACGCCAGGAAATCCTGGGCGAAGCGTTGCAGCACGCCACCTGCCTCATAGACCGAGACCTCCTCGGCGGTGTCGAGGCGGCAGGTCATGGGCACCTGGATCACTTCGCCGCTGCGACGGCGGATCACCAGAGTGAGATCGGTGCGCGGCTGGCGCTCCCCCACCACGTCATAGGTCTCGGTGCCATCGAGGCCCAGCGTGAGGCGGGTGGTGCCCGGTTTGAACTCGAGCGGCAGCACCCCCATACCGATGAGGTTGGTGCGGTGAATACGCTCGAAGCCTTCCGCCGCGATCACCTCCACCCCGGCAAGGCGCACCCCCTTGGCCGCCCAGTCCCGGGACGAGCCCTGACCGTAGTCGGCACCGGCCACGATGATGAGGGGCTGCTTGCGTGCCATGTAGGTCTCGATGGCTTCCCACATCCGCATCACTTTGCCATCCGGCTCGACGCGGGCGAGGGACCCCTTCTGCACCACGCCGTTCACCACCGCCATCTCGTTGACCAGCTGGGGGTTGGCGAAGGTGGCGCGCTGGGCGGTCAGGTGATCGCCGCGGTGGGTGGCGTAGGAGTTGAAGTCCTCCTCCGGCAGGCCCATCTTCGCCAGGTATTCCCCCGCCGCGCTGCCGGGCAGGATGGCGTTGGAAGGGGAGAGGTGGTCTGTGGTGATGTTGTCCGGCAACAGCGCCAGGGGCCGCATGCCGCGCAGGGTGCGCTCGCCCGCCAGTGCCCCCTCCCAGTAAGGCGGGCGACGGATATAGGTGCTTTGCGTACGCCAGTCGTACAGGGGCGTCACCTTGGGACCCTGATCCTCTTCCTGGGTGAACATGGGGATATAGACCTGGCGGAACTGGGACGGCTTGACCGACGCCTTGACCACGGCGTCGATCTCTTCATCAGACGGCCAGATGTCTTTGAGGCGAATTTCCTTGCCGTCCATCACCCCCAGCACATCTTTTTCAATGTCGAAGCGGATGGTGCCGGCGATGGCGTAGGCCACCACCAGGGGCGGGGAGGCGAGAAACGCCTGCTTGGCATAGGGATGGATGCGGCCGTCGAAGTTGCGGTTGCCGGACAGCACCGCCGTGGCATAGAGGTCCCGCTCGATGATCTCCTGCTGAATGGTGGGATCCAGGGCACCGGACATGCCGTTGCAGGTGGTGCAGGCAAAGGCCACGACGCCGAAGCCGAGCCGCTCAAGTTCCTCGTCCAGTCCCGCCTCTTTCAAGTAGAGGGCGACTGTCTTGGATCCGGGGGCCAGGGACGACTTGACCCAGGGCTTGCGCACCAGACCGAGCCGGTTGGCGTTGCGGGCCAACAGGCCCGCGGCAATCACGTTGCGCGGGTTGCTGGTGTTGGTGCAACTGGTGATGGCGGCGATGATGACGGCGCCATCGGGCAAGAGGCCGTCCGCCTCCTGGGCGCGAGCCTTGTCCAGATTCACCGCGATACCGCGCTCCGCCAGGGCGGAGACCGGCAGGCGGCGATGGGGGTTGGAGGGGCCCGCCAGGGTGCGCACCACGCTCGACAAGTCAAAGTGCAGCACCCGCTCGTACTGGGCGCTCGCCAGGGCATCGGCCCAGAGGCCGGCCTCCCTGGCATAGGTTTCCACCAGCCTGACCTGCTCGTCGTCACGGCCGGTGAGCTTGAGGTAGTCGAGGGTCTGCTGGTCGATGAAGAACATGGCCGCGGTAGCGCCGTATTCCGGTGCCATGTTGGAGATGGTGGCCCGATCGCCGAGGGTGAGGGCGGCGGCGCCCTCGCCACGAAACTCCAGATAGGCCCCGACTACCTTCTGCTGGCGCAGGAATTCGGTGAGCGACAGCACCAGGTCCGTGGCGGTGATGCCGGGTTGCGGCTTGCCGGAGAGCTCCACGCCGACGATCGAAGGCAGCCGCATCCAGGAGGCGCGCCCCAGCATGACGTTCTCGGCCTCTAACCCACCCACCCCCACCGCGATGACGCCCAGAGCGTCAACGTGGGGGGTGTGGCTGTCGGTGCCGACGCAGGTATCCGGGTAGGCGAGGCCGCGATCGGCGTGGATGACAGGGGACATCTTCTCCAGGTTGATCTGGTGCATGATGCCGTTGCCCGGCGGGATCACCTCGATGTTCTTGAACGCCTGCTTGGTCCAGTCGATGAAGTGGAAACGATCCTCGTTGCGGCGATCCTCGATGGCGCGGTTCTTCTCGAACGCCTGGGGGTCAAAGCCGCCGCACTCAACGGCGAGGGAATGGTCGACGATGAGCTGCACCGGCACCACAGGGTTCACCTGGGCGGGATCGCCACCCTGCTCGGCGATGGCGTCGCGAAGGCCCGCGAGGTCCACCAGGGCGGTCTGCCCCAGGATGTCGTGACACACCACCCGCGCCGGGAACCAGGGAAAGTCGCGATCGCGCTTGCCATGGACTATCTGGCCGAGGCACTCGCCGAGGATGGTCGGATCGCACCGACGCACCAGGTTCTCGGCGTGGACGCGGGCGGTGTAGGAGAGCCTGTCCCAGGCGCCGGGGGCGATGGCGTTGACCGCCTCCCTGGCATCGAAGTAGTCGAGCGCCGTGCCGGGCAGGGGCTTGCGATATTGCGTGTTGATCATCACTTGCGCTCCTGATTCTTCTCGGCGTGCACGCGGGCGGTGTAGTAGAGCCTGTCCCAGGCGCCCGGGGCGATGGCGTCGACCGCCTCCCTGGCGTCGAAGTAGTCGAGCGCCGTGCCGGGCAGGGGCTTGCGATATTGCGTGTTGATCATCACTTGCGCTCCTTGAGCGGCACGAACCTGAGATCCTCCGGGCCGACGTAGTTGGCGCTCGGGCGGATGATCTTGCCGTCGATGCGTTGCTCGATGACGTGGGCCGACCAGCCTGAGGTGCGGGCGATGACGAACAGCGGGGTGAACATGGCGGTGGGCACCCCCATCATGTGGTAGCTGACGGCGCTGAACCAGTCGAGGTTCGGGAACATCTTCTTGACCTCCCACATGGTGGATTCCAGCCGCTCGGCGATATCGAACATCTTGGTGTTGTGCTGCTCCTGGCTGAGTTCGCGCGCCACCTCCTTGATCACCTTGTTGCGGGGATCGGAGACGGTGTAGACCGGGTGGCCGAAGCCGATGACCACTTCTTTTTTCTCGACCCGAGCGCGAATGTCGGCCTCCGCCTCGTCCGGGTTCTCGTAGCGCTTCTGGATCTCGAAGGCCACCTCGTTGGCGCCTCCGTGCTTGGGCCCGCGCAGGGCACCGATGGCCCCCGTGATGCAGGAGAACATGTCCGAGCCGGTACCGGCGATGACGCGGCCGGTGAAGGTGGAGGCGTTGAACTCGTGCTCGGCGTAGAGGATGAGGGAGGTGTGCATGGCGCGAACCCAGGAGTCGCGTGGCTTGTGCCCGTGCAGCAGGTGCAGGAAGTGGCCGCCGATGGAGTCGTCGTCGGTCTCCACATGGATGCGTTTACCGTTGTGACTGAAGTGGTACCAGTAGAGCAACACGGAGCCGAGACAGGCCATCAGCTTGTCGGCGATATCCCGGGCGCCCGGGTGGTTGTGATCGTCCTTCTCCGGCGACAGGCACCCCAGCACGGAGACGGCGGTGCGCATCACGTCCATGGGGTGGGCGGAGGGAGGCAACTGCTCCAGGGCGGTCCTGACCCCGGTGGGCAGGCCGCGCAGGGCCTTGAGCTTGGCCTTGTAGGCGGCGAGCTCCGCCACATTGGGCAGGTGGCCGTGCACCAGCAGGTGGGCTATCTCTTCAAACTCGCAGCTGGTGGCCACGTCCAGGATGTCGTAGCCACGGTAGTGCAGATCGTTGCCGCTGAGGCCCACGGTGCACAGGGCGGTATTGCCGGCGGCGGTGCCGGAAAGGGCGACGGATTTCTTCGGCTTGAAGCCGGTGGTTTCGGGCAGGGCGCTCATCACATGTTTCCTCATTCAGTCCATTGATGCGCCAGCCGCCAGCATAAGGCGGCCGGTCGCCGTCTTATTCCTTGGTCGACAGATCCTGGGTGAACAGCCTGTCCAGGGTCTGCTCGTAGTGGTGGTAACCGAGAAAATCGTAGAGGGACTCCCGGGTCTGCATGGTGTCGACCACGGCGCGCTGGTGGCCGTCGCGGCGAAGCGTCTGATAGACGTTGAGGGCGGCCTGGTTGGCGGCACGGGCGGCGCTCAGGGGGTAGAGCACCATGTCCACGCCATGCAAGGCGAGCGCCTCCTTGTCAAACAGCGCGGTCTTGCCGAACTCGGTCATGTTGGCGAGGATCGGCACCCCGGCCGCCTGCCTGAAGCGATCGTACTGATCCAGCTCGGTGACCGCTTCGGCGAAGATCATGTCGGCGCCCGCCTCCACATAGGCGGCGGTGCGCTCCAGGGCCGAGCCCAGCCCTTCCACCGCCAGGGCGTCGGTGCGGGCCATGATGACGAAACTCTCGTCCTGGCGGGCATCCACCGCGGCCTTGATCCTGTCCACCATCTCGGTGACGCTGACCACGGCCTTGTTGGGCCTGTGGCCGCAACGCTTCTGGGCCACCTGATCTTCCATGTGGACGGCGGCCACACCGCCACGCTCGAAGGCGCGGATGGTGCGGGCGATGTTGAAGGCGCCCCCCCAGCCGGTGTCGATGTCCACCAGGAGTGGCACCTGTGTGGCAGCCGTGATGCGTTCGGCATCGATGAGCACGTCATTCATGGAAGTCATGCCGAGGTCCGGCAGGCCATAGGAGGCGTTCGCTACCCCGGCGCCGGAGAGATAGAGGGCCTGGAAGCCGCTGCGCTCGGCCATCAGCGCCATGTAGGCATTGATGGTGCCGACTATCTGCAGGGGCTTTTCGTTGGCCAGGGCCGTGCGAAAACGCTTGCCGGCCGAGGGGGAGAGGTGGGACATGGTGACTCCTTTCATGGGGTGCGTGTCTGCTGGATGTGTAGGGTGAACGGTATCATCTCACACTACGTTTACGTTAACGTCAATTATGCTTAGGTCCAAGGTCGTATCAAGTGTGCTCTCCCCTGACGGACCCCTGGCAACGCCAGCACCACAGACTCGTTGGAACCATTTTTTGGTGTGATGCATCGTGTGGGAGAGCGGTGAACCTGGGAAAATGCCGAGTGTTTTTTGGCCAAACCTGGGCTTTTGGGGTCAAAATCTTGCGCGGCGTCAAACAGGATGCAAATTGTGTCTCAGCCATCCTCCCCGACTGGGTCTCTGCGTTGCTTGCCCGTAGGCGTTTGGCTACGCTCAGTGGGTGATCAAACAAGGGGTGTGCGCCATGAAGAAAAGCCAGGTTCATCTCATCGACGAAGAGGTGGATTTTCCTGCCAATGAACAGCTGGTCTCCACTACGGACCTGCAGGGTGTGATCACCTACGCCAATGATCACTTCTGCCGGGTAGCGGGGTACAGCCGGGCCGAGCTCATCGGCCAGCACCACAACATGGTTCGCCACCCGGACATGCCCAAGGCCGCCTTTGCTGACCAGCTCAAGCAGGGCAAACCCTGGCGCGGCATGGTGAAAAACCGCTGCAAGGATGGGCGTTACTATTGGGTGGATGCCTATGTCACCCCTATCTTCGAGCAGGGGCGGATCAATGGCTACCAGTCGGTCCGCAGTCGCGCCGCGCCAGAGATGAAAGCCGTGGCCGGGCGCACCTATGCCAGATTGAAGAGCGTGGAGCGGGGGGAGCGAAAGGGCGGATTGAGCCTGCGCCCGATGCGCCACGGGCTGGCCATCATCGGTGTCTTGCTGATGCTGGCAGGGGGGGCCTATCTGATGGGGCCCTGGGGGCCGTTGTTCACCCTGTTGCCTCTCTTGTGGCTGGCCCTGATCTATCGTGACACCCTCATCACTACCCCCCGTTATCTGCGACAGCTCGCGGACGAATATGACAGCCTGACCCGGCTCATCTATTCGGGGGAGGATGCCAGTGCCATTGCAGACTTCCACATCAAGCTGTTGCAGGCCAGGATCCGCACCGTCCTTGGACGAGTGGACGATGCGACCCTCTCCCTGCAGGATCTCGCGGTGCATCTGAAAACAGCCTCCAGCGAGGCGAGCGCCGACATCGCCGAACAGGATGTCCAGACCCAGCAGGTGGCGACGGCCATCACCGAGATGGCGGCGACAGCCCACGAGATTGCCCGCAATATCCTGGAGACGGACAACCAGATAGCCCAGGCCAAGGCGCACTGCCAACACACCGATCAGCAACTGGAAGATACCCAGCACAGGGTGACGGAGCTGGCCACCCAGGCAGAGCATGCCTTCACGGCCGCCGTGGCACTGGCGGAGGAGTCGGACCGCATCGGTGTGCTGATGAGCGAGATCCAGGGCATTGCGGATCAGACCAATCTGCTGGCGCTCAACGCCGCCATCGAGGCGGCGCGGGCAGGGGAGCAGGGGCGAGGCTTTGCGGTGGTGGCGGACGAGGTGCGAACCCTCTCCACGCGCACCCACAAGGCGACCGAACAGATCCAGAGCAGCATAGGCCAGATCCAGCGTACCCTGAACGGCTGGAAGGGCATGATGCAGCAGAACCTGCAACAGACCCAATCCTGCGTGACCCTGACCCGCCAGGGATCAGAGAGCCTGCATCAGGTGTTGGCGGAAATAGAACGGGTGGTGGACCTCTCGGCCCAGATCTCGACGGCGGCAGAGGAGCAACAGGCGGTGGTGGAGGACATCAGCCGCAACGTCAACGCCATCTCCCAGCACTCCCACACCAACAGTAACAAGATGCAGGACATGGACGCCTCGAGCGACATCCTGCTCACCAAGGCTCGCCAGCTCAAATCCCTGGGGCAGACCTTCGGGTAAGAGCGGTCAGACTCATGCAATGCAGGAAGGCCACCCCTGGGGTGGCCTTCCTGTTTATCGGTTTCACGGGGGTATCGGATCTGTGTGCCGGGAGATGAGCAAGTCAGCCGGACTGCTCCGCCAGCGTGATGACGCGGCCACCCTTGTCACAATACATGGCCCTGTCGGCCTGGATGAGCCACTGCTCCGGGCTCCAGTCATGCTGGTAGTGGCTGACGCCGATACTGATGCCCACCTGCATCGGCTGGTCATTGACCACGAAGGGGGCCTGCATGGCCTGGCGGATCACGGCGGTGACCTCCTCTGCCTGACGGATATCGTAGCCCGGCAGCAGCAGGATGAACTCGTCCCCCGCCAAGCGGGCAAAATAGCACTGGTGGCCGATGGCGCCGTGGATCCGTCGGGCCAGCTGGCAGAGGATGGCATCCCCCTGGCTGTGGCCGAAGTTGTCGTTGATGCGCTTGAAGTCATTGAGATCGCAAAACAGCAGGCAGCCCGGATTGTCGCTTTGCACCTGGTGTTTCAACTGCTCCATCAGGCTCAGGCGATTGGGCAGCCCGGTAAGGGGATCGAGGCGGGCCAGTTGCAGTATCTCCTGCTCTCGCTGTTTGCGCAGGGCCACTTCCTGGTTGAGCCGCTTGTTGCTCATCAGAAGATAGAGGGAGAGCAGCAGGATGAGACCACCAACCCCCAGGCTCAGCAGGAACCATGGACGCCAGAAGCTCCACTGTTCTGAGGGAACCTGATAGAGAAAACGGGTCAGGGAGACCGGTTTGGCAAGGAGGCCTATCTCCACCAGCTGCTGCATGATGTGAGCGAAGCGATCCGGATTCATATACCCGATCTCCACATAGAGCGGCTGGATCATCTCCTTGCTCATCTGCAACTCGTATTCCATGTGGGCCTGACTGCGGTTGACGCCATACTCTGTGCGCAGCAGGGCGATGGCTTCCTCGGGGTGGGTGAGGGCATAGCGCCATCCCTTGAGGCTGGCTGCACGAAAACGTGCCACCCGCTCCGGATTGAGCCGCTCCTGTGCCTGGGTGGTGAAGAGAATGTCGCTGTAGAAATCGATGCCGTAGTTGCGAGGGTTGATGACGGACACCGAGATGCCGCGCTCTTCCAGATAGAAGGGCTCATTGCTCAGATAGGCGTTGAAGATGTCTATCCGGCCGGCGATCAGATCGTCGATGTTGACCGAAGTGGGGACCGGGATGAGCTGGCGCTCGTGAAGCCCCTGATAGTAGAGGGTGGCCAGCAGTTCTGCATCCTGATGACCCGGAAACATCATGATCCGTTTGCCACGCATGTCCGCAACGGTGAGAATGCCGCTGTCGCGGCGTGCCAGGAAGATGGAGGGAGAGTGCTGGTAGACGCTGGCCAGCGCCAGCAGCGGCTTGCCCTGGGCGTAGTGGGTCAGCACCTCGGTGTTGCCGACGCCAAAGTCGGCGCGTCCGGCCAGCACCTCCTGAACCGGACTTATTCCCTTGCCACCTGGCCTTATCTCGACATCCAGACCAGCGTCGGCGTAATACCCCTTGGCCTTGGCCATGTGATAGCCCACAAACTGGGGCTGATGCAGCCAGCGCAACTGCAATACCACCTTCTCCGGCAGATCACGTGTCCGTTCACTGGCCTGGAGGGGCGAGAAGCAAGTGATGCCAAGCAACAACAGCCAAAACAGGCATTTTTTCATTCGTGCGATTCTTGTGCTGAGGGTCCATGAAGATGGCCTGCAGGCCTGCATTCAAGTTGTTAACAAATAACATTCTAAAGGGTTATACATGTACCGGATACAATTGCAGCACAAAGATTTCATGGTGATCAACAAGCGTCCGGGCATTGGCATGCACGATGATGCCGGCGAGCCGGGTCTCGTCAATCGGGTCAGAATGGATACCGGTCTTGACCTCTATCCGGTCCATCGACTGGACAAGATGACCTCTGGGCTGGTGCTGCTGGCCCGCACCGCCGAAGCGAATCGCGCCCTCAGCATGGCTTTTGCGGCGCGGGAAGTGAGCAAGCAGTATCTGGCACTCTCCGATCGCAAGCCGAAGAAGAAGCAGGGCTGGGTGAAGGGTGACATGGAGAAAGGGCGAGGCGGCAGCTGGATGCTGAGCCGCACCCAGGATAACCCGGCCATTAGCTGGTTCGACTCCGTTTCGGTGCGCGAGGGGCTGCGCCTTTATCGTATCAAGCCCCGGACCGGCAAGACCCACCAGATCCGGGTGGCCTTGAAGAGCGTGGGAGCCCCCATCCTCGGAGATGAGCGTTACGGCGGCACGGCGGCGGATCGCGGTTATCTGCACGCCTGGCGCCTCGCCTTCACCCTGGCAGGTGAGAGCTTCGATCTCGTTTGTCCGCCCGATGAAGGAGCGCTGTTCCTCCTGCCCGAGTTGCATGCCGCCATCGCAGAGATCACCGAATGAGCGCAGCAACCGCGAGAGTCCCAGCCCACGGCTGGATCCTGGCCGACTTCGATGACACCCTAGCGCCGGATGACAGCCATGCGGGGTTGCTGCGTTTCATCTTGCGCCGCCGTATCTGGCCGCTGCTGCTGTGGCCACTGATGGCGTTCGGTGCCGTGATCTATCTGCTGCCAGGTCAGCGCAGTCGCGGCATTGCACTCATCTGGTGGGCCATCACCCTCGGGCTATCCCCCCTGGCCTGGCGCGCCCTGGTACGGCAGTACAGCCTGACCCGGCCCGGTCTGTATCGGGAGGCGCGAGCCCTCCTGACGGGGGAGGGGCACCGCTGCTGGGTCATCTCCGCCAGTCCCCGCGCCCTGGTCCGTGCCCAGCTCCATCGTCAACTGCCAAGGCTCCCTCACCGCATCATCGGCTCGCGGATGGGTTACCGTTTCGGCGGCCTGGTGCCGCGCTTCTATTGCCATGGCAGGCACAAGCTGCTGCCTGAGCTCCTGACCCTGGAGGCCGCACTCACCCTGAGTGACAGCCTGCACGATCTGCCCCTGCTGGCGTTGGGGGAGCAGGCCTGGCTCATCAACCCCACAAGGACTCGATTGTGGAAGATGAGGGCGGTACTGCCCCATATCGAACCCTGTTATTGGTCGTTGTAAGGCAAAGCTGACAGCCTTGCGGGACGCTAACGAGCGCAGTGCAAGGCTGGGGCTGTGATGTCACATTTCATTTACATTCTTTGGCGCGGATTCCCGCCAAACTATCTGAACGCCGCCCCTTCTCATTCCCTGCGCCCGCCACTCTAATGAAACAAGTTGTTAACAATGCCGTGCGGGCTGCCTGTCGAGCCCTTGCGGCGTGACCCGTTTCGTTATCAGTTCATCGCAAGGAGCGCATCATGACCACCCCTTCTTCCCGTACTCACACCATCAACCCCCTTGGCACCGACGGGTTTGAGTTCGTCGAGTACACGGCGCCGGATCTCAAGGGCATTGCGGCCCTCAAGGCGTTGTTCGTCTCACTGGGCTTTGCCGAAGTGGCCAAGCACAGGCACAAGCAGTGCTGGCTCTATCGCCAGGGGGACATCAACTTCGTGGTCAATGCCGAGCCCCACTCCCAGGCGGAGGAGTTTGCCCGGGCCCATGGTCCGAGCGTGTGCGGCATGGCGTTTCGGGTGAGCGATGCCGGCCGTGCCCAGCAGTACGCCATTGGCCAGGGGGCCAAGCCGTTTGTGGGCAAAATCGGCCCCATGGAACTCAACATCCCCGCCATCTACGGCATCGGCGAGAGTACCCTCTCCTTTGTCGATCGCTATGGCGAGCGCGGCTCCATCTATGACGTGGACTTTATCTTCTACCCCGACTGGCAGGCCCGCATGGCCGAGGTGGACGCAGGGCTCTATGAGATCGACCACCTGACCCACAACGTCCATCGCGGCAATATGAACCTCTGGTCGAATTTCTACGAGCGGATCGGCAACTTCCGGGAAATCCGCTACTTCGACATCGAGGGCAAGCTGACAGGACTGCACTCGCGCGCCATGACGGCCCCTTGCGGCAAAATTCGCATCCCCATCAACGAGTCGGCGGACGACAAGTCCCAGATAGAGGAGTACCTGCGCCAGTACAAGGGGGAGGGGATCCAGCACATCGCGCTCGCCTCTGCCGACATCTATCACACCATCCGCACGCTCAGAGGGCGGGGAACCGGCTTCATGCCGACGCCGGACACCTACTACGAGAAGGTGGACAGCCGGGTCGCGGGTCATCAGGAGGATCTGGCCGCGCTGAAGGCGCTGCGCATCCTCATCGACGGCTCGCCGACGAAGGACGGCATCCTGCTGCAGATCTTCACGGACACCGTCATCGGGCCCGTGTTCTTCGAGATCATCCAGCGCAAGGGCAACGAGGGCTTTGGTGAGGGCAACTTCCAGGCATTGTTCGAATCTATCGAGCTGGATCAGATCCGCCGTGGCGTGCTGGACGGATCCACGCAAGGGGAGGTGAACAGTGCCGCGCAGGGCCAGAAAAACGGAGAACCGAGCGATGCGTAACTGGATAAGCTTCCCCCATCGGGAGGGAACCCACTCCCGCCAGGCCCATGCCGATCTGCCGGAGCAGGCCATCTATGAGCGCGAGCTGGGGCGCTCGGGCTTCTTCGGTCCGGCCACCCACATGCACCACAAGCATGCTCCCACCGACTGGGTCAACTGGGAGGGGCCGCTTCGGCCACGGGCGTTTGACTTGAACGATCTGCAGGAGGAGGTGAGCTCCCTCTCCCCCTGGGTGATGCCGGATATTCTCAGCAACCCCCACTGCCGCTACCGCATCTGGCGCCTGCATGAGCCCATGCCGTTTCTGGTGCGCAACGCCGATGGCGACGAGCTCCTGTTCATTCACGAGGGGAGCGGAGAGTTCTACTGCGACTACGGACACCTCATCTTGAGAGATGGCGACTATGTGGTGATCCCCCGTGGCACCATGTGGCGCATCGAGCCCACCGCGCCCCTCTTCATCCTGATGATAGAGGCGACGGAAGACAGTTATCAGCTGCCGGACAAGGGACTGGTGGGCAATCACGCCATCTTCGATCCGGCGGCCCTGGACGTGCCCGCCATCAACGAGCGCTTCCTTGCCCAGCAGGATGAAAACCCCTGGTCGCTGCAGATCAAGCGCCACGATCAGGTCTCGGTCGTCACCTGGCCGTTCAACCCGCTGGATGCACAAGGGTGGCACGGGGACTTGTGCGTGGTGCGCCTCAACTGGCGGGATATCCGCCCGCTGATGAGCCACCGCTACCACCTGCCTCCCTCGGCCCACACCACCTTCGTGGCGAGCCGGTTCGTGGTCTGCACCTTCGTGCCGCGTCCCATCGAGAGTGACCCAGGCGCCCTGCGGGTGCCCTTCTACCACAGCAACGACGACTTCGACGAAGTGCTATTCTACCACGCCGGGGACTTCTTCAGCCGGGACAACATCAAGCGGGGCATGGTCACCTTCCACCCTGCCGGCTTCACCCATGGTCCCCATCCCAAGGCCTTTGCGGCAGGGCAGGCCCATGCCAAGACCTTCACCGACGAGGTGGCGGTGATGCTCGACACCCGGGATGCCCTGGCCGTCGGCCCGATCTGCGAAGGGGTCGAACACCCCGGTTATGTCACCAGCTGGCAGCGTCCAGAGACGCTCGGCAAATAAGGAATTCGATATGAAACTGGCAACCCTGAACAATGGCAAGCGCGACGGCGCCCTGGTGGTGGTGAGCCGCGATCTGGCGCGCGCCGTCCATGTGACGACCATCGCCCCGACCCTGCAGTCGGCCCTCGACCAGTGGGGAGAAGTGGCGCCGCAATTGGCGAAGGTTTATCAGCGACTCAACGAGGGCGCCTGCCCCGACGCCTTCCCCTTCGATGAGGAGGCGTGCCTCTCCCCGCTGCCCCGCGCCTACCAGTGGATTGACGGCAGTGCCTACGTCAATCACGTGGAGCTGGTGCGCAAGGCGCGCGGCGCCGACATGCCAGAAAGCTTCTGGCACGATCCCCTGATGTATCAGGGAGGCTCTGACAGCTTCCTGCCGCCCCGTGGCCCCATCGTGATGGGCTCCGAGGAGTGGGGGATCGACTTCGAGTCGGAAGTCGCCGTCATCACCGACGACGTGCCCATGGGCACCCGTTCGCAGGGGGCGGCGAGCCACATCAAGCTCTTGATGCTGGTCAACGACGTGAGCCTGCGCAACCTCATTCCCGGGGAGCTTGCCAAGGGCTTTGGCTTCTTCCAGTCCAAGCCCTCCAGCAGCTTCTCGCCGGTGGCTATCACCCCGGACGAGCTGGGGGATGACTGGCGCGATGGCAAGGTCCACCTGCCCCTGGTGACCCACCTCAACGGCGCCCTGTTCGGGCAACCCGACGCCGGGGTGGACATGACCTTCAACTTTGATGAGCTGATTGCCCATGCCGCCAAGACAAGGCCGCTTGGGGCGGGTTGCATCATCGGCTCGGGCACCGTCTCCAACTACGACAGAAGCCGGGGATCCTCCTGCCTTGCCGAGCGGCGGATGCTGGAAATTATCGAGTCAGGTCAAGCCACTACACCCTTTCTGCGCTTTGGTGATACAGTGTCCATCGCGATGCAGGATCGCAACGGGATGAGTCTGTTTGGCACCATTTTGCAGCGGGTCACGCAAGCAACGGCCGAGCGGGCGAGCTAGGAGAGCCCGACCCCTGGAGGGGCGGGCGACACGGCAGGTGGCAGACACCTGCCACCACAGGGACACACTATGCTGCAGTTGTTTGGATATTGGCGCTCATCGGCCAGCTTTCGCGTGCGTTTGGTACTGCAACTCAAGGGGCTCGATTATGAGCAGCACCCGGTCAACTTGCGGCAGGGTGAGCAGAAGGAGAAGGCCTACCGCCGGGTCAATCCCCAGGGACTGGTGCCGTTTCTCGTGGACGATGACGTGCATCTGGGTCAGTCGGTGGCCATCATGGAGTACCTCGACGAGACCTATCCCGCCTACCCCCTGATGCCCTCCGCGCCCATCGAACGTGCCCGGGTGCGCCAGATAGTCAACATGATCGCCTGTGACACCCACCCCCTCAACAACCTGCGCGTGCTGCACTACCTGGAGCAGGAGTTGGGGCAGAGCAAGATGGCGCGGGATGCCTGGTATCGCCACTGGATAGACGAGACCTTCACCGCGCTGGAGCAGCTTCTCATGACCACCGCCGGCATCTATTGCGTGGGCAACGAGGTCACCCTGGCGGACTGCATGCTGGTGCCCCAGGTCTACAACGCCCGCCGCTTCGACATGACCCTGGATGACTACCCCACCATTGCGCGCATCGTCGCCAACTGCGAGCAGTTGCAGGCCTTTATCAAGGCGGCCCCCGCCAATCAGCCGGATGCCCAGCCCTGAAGCTGTGCAGACCGGGCCAGCGCGTTGGCCCGGTCTGCCATCTCTTTCCTTGCCCGGGTTATCTTGCTCGCCTCAGGGCGTGCCATTGGCCCCATAGCGTCGAAACCCCGGCCGCTCTTTCAGTCGCTGGTAGTAGTCGTCCACGGCGGGTAGCGACGGGCGATCATAGGGCGTCTCCAGCCAGCGGTTGACTGACAGCCCGATGGGAATGTCTGCCAGCGAGAAGTGCGGACCGGCCACATATCCTCCGGTTGTTTGAAGCTGTCTCTCCAGGATCTCCATGCAGTGAGACCACTGCAGGCAAGCTGCGTGAAGGGCCTGATGGTCTTGATGCTGGGGGGAGCGCCTCACCAGCGACAGGAAGGCGTAGCGCCAGGCGCTGTTCAAGTCCGATGCCTGCCAGTCAATCCATTGATCGACCCGAGCCCTGGCTCTCGCCTCGGCGGGATAGAGTGCATTGGCACCATGGCGCGTCGCCAGGTAGCGGATGATGGTGTTCGACTCCCACAGCGTAAAATCCTCATCCTGAATGACGGGCACCATGGCATTGGGGTTGAGCGCCAGAAACGCCGGGGTGTCCGTGGGTTTGAAGCCGGATCCCCACTCCTCCAGCTCGAACGGGAGGGTCAGCTCAGCACAGGTCCACAGTACCTTGCGCACATTGATTGACGACGCCTTGCCCAGTATTCGCAACATCTTTTTCGTCCTTGTCCGGGGTGATGGATGGCCTGTTTGTCGCAGACATGCCACTTCCCTGTTTGCGCTTCCATCAAGGCCCTGTACTGTCACTGACCGTGCGGGGCCCTGTTTGATTGACTGGCGAGTCAGCCGTGGGTGGTCCTGGGCTGGAAATAGGCGATAAATTTGCCGAGTTTCTCCCCGTCGTAACTCTTCCCCTTCTCCAGCAGCCCGGTGTTGAAGGACTCGAGCAGCCTGCCTTTGGCATCCAGCACGTAGAAGTGGGGGACCCCCAGATACTCGGGATAGTCTTTCAGGAAGGATTCATTCTTGTTCTGCTCGCTGACGTTCACCTTGACCACCACGAAGGTGCGGTTGAGCTGGCCGGCGAGATCGGGTTCCCGGTCCAGAAAGCGGTTCATCTCCTGGCACCAACTGCACCATTCGCCCCCCACCAGCAACAGGACTTTCTTGCCCTCGGCACTGGCCTTGGCGGTAGCGGCGGCGAGATCGCGGGCCGGATCCCGCGTCTCGTCATAACCCTGGCTGTAATCGGGCAGGCTCTGACTCCAGAGGTGGTCGCCCGCGCAGGCGGCGCCATTGAAAAGGAGGGTGCCCAGTATCAGGGGCAGTAACAGTCGTTTCATGGTCTCTTCCTTGTGTCGTTATCTTTGCTTCCAGGCGCAGACAATGTGACACGAGGCGTTTCCTGCGCCAAGCCGCAAACAGGGAAGGGGAAGGCAAAAAGCGGCAATGGAATGGCAGAAAACAACAAAGCCCCTCGAGAGGGGCTTTGTATTCAGGTCAGGGGCGATCAGTAACCCTGCTGGTGGACGTCCATCACGGCGCGACCGGAGGGATCGGCCATCTCCTTGAACTTGGCATCCCATTCGAGCGCGGTCGGGGTGGAGCAGGCGACCGACTTGCCGTAGGGCACGGTGCGGGCGGCGGACTCCAGCGGGAAGTGCTCGTCGAAGATGGCGCGGTAGTAGTACGCCTCCTTGGTGAGCGGGGTGTTGACGGGGAAGCGGAAGGCGGCCGCCTCGAACATCTGATCCGTCACCTCTTCCTCGACCATGGTTTTCAGGCTGTCAATCCAGGAGTAGCCTACGCCGTCGGAGAACTGCTCCTTCTGGCGCCACGCCACTTCGTGGGGGAGCAGATCCTCGAAGGCTTCCCGCAGGATGTGCTTCTCGATCTTGCCCTTGCCGCACATCTTGTCGGCGGGATTGAGGCGCATCGCCACGTCCATGAACTCCTTGTCGAGGAAGGGCACGCGGCCTTCCACGCCCCAGGCGGCCATGGACTTGTTGGCCCGCAGGCAGTCATAGAGGTGCAGGGAGGCGAGCTTGCGCACGTTCTCTTCGTGGAACTCGCGGGCGTTGGGGGCCTTGTGGAAGTAGAGGTAGCCGCCGAACAGCTCGTCGGAGCCTTCGCCGGAGAGCACCATCTTGATCCCCATCGCCTTGATGTAGCGGGCCATCAGATACATGGGCGTGGAGGCGCGGATGGTGGTGACGTCATAGGTCTCGAGGTGATAGATGACGTCCCGCAGGGCATCCAGCCCTTCCTGCACGGTGAAGTGGATCTGGTGGTGGATGGTGCCGAGGTGATCGGCCACCTTGCGGGCGGCAGCGAGATCCGGCGACCCTTCCAGGCCGACGGCGAAGGAGTGCAGCTGGGGCCACCAGGCTTCGCTCTTGCCATCGTCTTCCACCCGGCGGGCGGCATAGAGCTTGGTGATGGCGGAGATGACGGACGAATCCAGACCACCGGAGAGCAGCACGCCGTAGGGCACGTCGCACATCAGCTGGCGCTTGACCGCCGCTTCCAGGGCCGCTTTGAGCTCGGCCTTGTCGCTGACGTTGTGCTCGACCGGCGCGTACTCCATCCAGTCCCGTTTATACCACTGTTTAAGCTCGCCATCCTTGCTCCACAGGTAGTGTCCCGGCGGGAAGGTCTCGACGCTCTTGCAGACCGGCACCAGGGCCTTCATCTCGGAGGCGACATAGAAGTTGCCGTGTTCGTCGCGGCCGGTATAGAGGGGGATGATCCCCATGTGGTCGCGACCAATCAGGTAGGCATCCTGCTCGGCGTCATAGAGGATGAAGGCGAAGATGCCGTTCAGATCGTCCAGGAACGCCGGGCCCTTCTCCTTGTAGAGGGCCAGCAGCACTTCACAGTCGGAGTGGGTCTGGAACTGGAAGTCGACCTTGAGGTTCTTCTCCAGCTCCTTGTGGTTGTAGATCTCGCCGTTGACGGCCAATACGTGCGTGCGCTCGGGATTGTAGAGAGGCTGTGCGCCGTTGCCCGGATCGACGATGGCCAGGCGCTCGTGCACCAGGATGGCCTTGTCGGAGCTGTAGACGCCGGACCAGTCAGGCCCGCGGTGACGCAGTCGCTTGGACATCTCCAGGGCCGATTTGCGCAGGGCAGTGGCGTCGGTCTTGATGTCCAGAATGCCGAAAATAGAACACATTGGCGGTAATCCTCTTGATTTTTATATGAGCCCCCCACGTTTGGGCTCGAAATTCCATTTACATTCCTCGCCAATCACAATGCCTAGCGGAAAACCCTTTTGCAAGCGGGAAAACCGCAGAAAATCATGCCGTAAGCGTCAAGTTGCGCAGGGGATGGCGGCCGTCCGGCCGCCTGAAGAGAGAGGGTCAGGGTTGACGTGCGCGTCAACTCGCGTCGGGTTCGAAGATCACATAGAGCTTGCGACAAGGGGTGAGGGTCTCCCACTGCCCGACAAAACCGGCGGGAATGACGAACTGAACCCCCGGTTTGAGGTGCAGCCGGCCGCCCTGCTCGTCGTGGATCACCGCCTCCCCTTCCAGCATCTGGCAGTATTCGTGTTCGGTATAGTGAACGGCCCAGCAGCCCGGCTCGCAAGCCCAGAAGCCCACGTGAAACTGCTGGCTCGGGTCGGAGTAGTGGTTCCATGCCGTCTGGCTCGGCGTCCCGGCCCTGATGCGCTCGGGGGCCGGCATCAGCGGGGTGGGGGAGACAGTGTGTTTGTCCAGCAGGATCCAGTCGTTCAGGCTCTTCATGGTGCGTCCTTGAGTGGCGAAGGAGCATCCTGCTCCCGTTTAGTTTGTTTAACGATTTTGCGCTTACGTTAAACGAAACGGGCCCCCTTTGCCAAGGGGGCCCGTGCAGGCTGAAGGCTACCGGAAGGGCGGCACCCGGGATCAGACGATGTCGATGTCCACCACGGAGTCAAAGATGTGGTTCGGTCGAAACGGCATGCGGTCGATGTCCGCCACCTTGCTCACCCCGGAGAGCACCAGCACCGTCTCGAGACCGGCCTGGAAGCCTGCCAGGATGTCGGTGCGCAGGTTGTCGCCGATGATGATGGTGTCGTCGGAGTGGGCCTCCATCCGGTTGAGGGCCGCGCGAATGATCCAGGCGCTCGGCTTGCCGACATAGAAGGGCTTCTTGCCGGTCATCCGCTCGATGGGGGCGCACAGGGCGCCGCAGGCCGGGTACATCAGGGGGCCGTGGGTGTCGGGGTTGGTGGCGATGAAGCGGGCCCCCTGATCCACGAACTTGGCGCCCTGCTGCATCATGGTCCAGTTGTAGTTGCGGGTCTCCCCCACCACCACGAAGTCCGGGTCGATATCGGTGATGGTGAAGCCGGCCTTGTAGAGCTCGTGGGTCAGGGCCCCTTCGCCAATCACATAGGCCTTCTTACCATCCTGGCGCTTGAGAAAGTCGGCGGTGCCCATGGCGGAGGTGTAGAAGCACTCCTCGGGCACCTCTATTCCGGCGGAGCGGAAGCGGTTTTGCAGATCTTTCTGGGTCTGGGCCGGGTAGTTGGTGAGGAACAGGAGCTTGCTGCCCTGCTCCAGCAGGCGGTGGACGAAGCGGTCGGCGCCGGGAATGAGATCGTTGTTGTGCAGGATGACGCCGTCAATGTCACAGATGACGTTTTTCTTCATGAAATCTCCTTGTAGGGCGCAAGAGCGGGGACAGGGCATCCCTCTGTTTGTCTCTTCAATCGGTTATGGTTTTTGTGCCGCCATTATAAGGCCCTTTGATGACAAGTCTCCCTCGGTGGGCCAGATGGGTGCACAATGAAGGCGAAGGGAGGGCGCCGCCCCGGTGGTGCCCGCACGGAGTCTGACGATGGAGCCGTCATCATGGAGCACTTTATTGCCGACTTGCCCAAGCTGGAACTGCACCTGCATATCGAGGGGACCCTCGAACCCGAGCTGATGTTCGCCCTCGGTCAGCGCAACGGGGTGGCGCTGCCCTGGCCCGATGTCGACAGCCTGCGCGCCGCCTATGAGTTCGACGGCCTGCAATCCTTCCTCGATCTCTACTACCTCGGCGCCAGCGTGCTCATCCACGAACAGGATTTCTTCGACCTCACCTGGGCCTATCTCGAGCGCTGCGTTGCCGATCACGTGGTGCACGTGGAGATCTTCTTCGACCCCCAGACCCACACCGCCCGCGGCGTGCCCTTTGCCACCGTGTTGGGGGGCATCGAGCGGGCGTTGCAGGCTGGGGAAGCAGCCTTTGGCATCAGCTGGCGGCTCATCATGAGCTTCCTGCGCCACCTGAGTGAAGAGGCGGCATTCGCCACCCTGGCAGAGGCCACGCCGCACCTGGCGCGCCTGCACGGGGTCGGCCTCGATTCGGGGGAGCAGGGCAACCCGCCCAGCAAGTTCGCCCGGGTCTTCGCTCGCTGCCGCGAGCTGGGGCTGCCGGTGGTGGCCCACGCGGGGGAGGAGGGGCCGGCTGACTACATCTGGCAGGCGATCCGGGAGCTCGGAGTGCAACGCATCGATCACGGGGTGCGCTGCGTCGAGGATCCCGCGCTGCTGAGCTATCTTGCCGACACCCGGCTGCCCCTCACCGTCTGCCCCCTCTCCAACGTGCGGCTCAGGGTGTTTGACCAGATGGCCCAGCACAATGTGCTGAGGCTGCTGGAGCAGGGGCTCTGCGTCACCGTGAACTCCGACGATCCCGCCTATTTCGGGGGATACCTGGGGGCCAACTTCCAGGCCCTGGCCGACGGGCTTGGCGCCAGCCAGGAGCAGCTGTGCCGCCTCAGTCTCAATGCCGTGGAGGCGAGCTGGCTGAGCCTCGCGGACAAGGTGCGTCTGACCCGGGACATTCGCCTCCATGCCGCCCTGCACGGGGTGAGCCTGCACTGAGCAGGCCGCCTTGCACACCTTGAATGGAGGAGGCCCGCCATGGCGGGCCTCTTTGTGCCATCGTTGGGCGGGTATCAATCCACTCTCACCAGATACTTTTCCCCTTGTCCCTCCTGCTTGACGCGAGTGAGAAGGGAGGGCAGGGCGTCGAAGTCGCCCACCACCAGCGGCGGCAGGGTCAGCTCGCCGCTCGCCATCTGCGCCATCATGGCGACACCGGCCGCCACCAGACGGCTCCACTGTTTGTCCGAGCCAAAGGCGTGCTGGGCGCCGAGGGCAATCTCGTGCAATGAGTGGCAATGGCTAAAGGCGGGCAGCGGGTTGCGCGCGATGCGCCCGAGCACAGTCACCATGTGGCCGTAATAGCCAAGGGCAGGCAGCAAGGCTTCTGCCTGCTGGCTGGAGACCAGATCGATGATCCCCTCGAAGGGTTCACCGCCGTTGGCGGCCTGCAACTGGGCCAGCCAGTCGGGATCCCGATAGTCCGCCACCCCCTGCACGCCTAGCTGTTTGAGCCACTGGTGATGGCGCGGGCTGGCGCTGGCAAAGACGCGGGCCCCCTTCTGGAGGGCAAGTTGCACCGCGAAGCGGCCGACACTGCTGCCAGCCCCAGTGATGAGCAGGGCCTCCCCGTGCAGGTGAGGCAGCTTGGCCAGTGCCTGCCAGGCGGTGAGGCCGGGGCAGGGGAGCGCGGCGGCCGCCTCGTCGCTCAGGGCATCGGGCACCGGCATCAGGGCGCGAGCCGGCACCAGGGTGTGGCGGGCAAAGCTGCCGCCGTGGCGCAGGTCGGTGTGATAGGCGACCCGGGTGCCGGGGCGCAGGTGGGTGACATTGGCCCCCAGTGCCACCAGGGTGCCCATGCCATCGACGCCAGGCACATGGCCTGGCTGCCAGTGGGGATGACCCTGTTCGATGAGTTTCCAGTCCACCGGATTGAAGGCGATGATCCGGTTGGCTATGAGGACCTCGTCGGGCCCGGGGGTGGGGAGCGCTTGCCGGGTGAGGGTGAGCTGGTCCGGTTCGCCGGGGGCGTGCCAGCACCAGGCCTGGGTATGGGTCATGGTGACTCCTTGGATGAGAGGGGTGGGTGCCTTGATTGACTCACATGGCGTAACAATGCCTTGAACTGCTGTTGCACTGGCAAGACAACAAGGCGAGCCCCCTGTTGGAGGGCCCGCCCGGGAAGAGGTTCGGCGCCAGCCGCCTTATGCCCGCTCTGCCCCATAGACGGGGTAGTCCGTCAGCCCTTTCTCGCCGCCGCCAAACAGGGTGGCGGGATCATGGGGGGCGAACGGATGGCCGTGGCGCAGGCGGTTCGGCAAGTCGGGGTTGGCCACGAAGGGGCGACCGAAGCCAATCATGTCGGCCCAGCCCGCCTCGATGGCGGCGCGGGCGCGCTCCCCATCGTATTTGCCGGCGTAGATGAGGGTGTTGGGGAAGGCGTCGCGCAGCCCCTGCTTGAAGCTCTCCGCCATCAGGGGGGCGTCGTCCCAGTCCGCTTCGGCGACGTGCAGATAGACCACGCCGAGCTGGCCCAGCAAGCGCGCGGCGGCCAGATAGGTCTCCTGGGGGTTGGCATCCACGGTGCCGTTGAGGGTGGTGAGTGGCGCAAGGCGTACCCCGACCCGGTCGGGACCGATCTCGTCACAGACCGCCTCGGTCACCTCTTTCAGGAAGCGCAGCCGGTTTTCGAGCGAACCGCCATAGCCGTCGGTGCGGGTATTGGACTCGGAGTCGAGGAACTGGTTGATGAGGTAGCCGTTGGCGGCGTGCAACTCGATGCCGTCAAAGCCCGCCTCCATGGCGTTGCGGGCAGCCTGGCGAAACTGCCCCACCACGGCGTCGATGTCGGCCTGGGTCATGGCGCGCGGGGTGACGGTCTCCACAAACCCCGGGGCATCGCTGCCGTTGTCGACGAATACCTTCACTCCCTTGGCCTGGATGGCGGAGGAGGAGAGGGGCTGGGCGCCGCCGATGTTGTCAGGATGGGTGACCCGGCCCACGTGCCAGAGCTGGGCGAACATGATGCCCCCCTCGGCGTGGACGGCATTGGTTACCTGCTTCCAGCCTGCCACCTGCTCGGCGCTGTGGATGCCCGGCGTCCAGGCGTAGCCCTTGCCCAGGGGATCTATCTGGGTGCCTTCGCTGATGATGAGGCCGGCCCCGGCACGCTGGGCGTAGTAGGTCGCCATCATGGCGTTGGCCACGTCCCCGGGCTGGCTGGCGCGGGAGCGGGTCATGGGGGGCATGACGATGCGGTTGGCAAGGTGCAGCTGGCCGAGGCGAAGGGGGCAGAACAGGGGATCGTGGTGCATGATGGATTCCTCAATCTTTGGGAGTGAGGTGACTCTAGAGGGGATTGTTATTGTGAAAAAGAGGGGGTATTGCAGAAGAGAATTGCCGTTATCGCAGCAATGGCCCGGGAGGGGCCTGGTTCGCGCCAGAAAAAAGAGGGCCAAGGGCCCTCTCTTGCTGTGATTGCCGCCGATGATCAAGGGGAGAGTGGGGTAACCCGTACTCGCTCGATGCGCCGCTCGCTCACGGCCATGACCTCGAAGCGGAACTGGCCGAGGTGCAACTGCTGACCGACGTCTGGCAGGCTGCCGAAGTGGGAGAGCAACATGCCCGCCAGGGTCACGTACTCGTCGCTCTCGCTCACCAGACCGTCGCAGTTCAGGGCCTGCTCCACCTGATGGATGTTGGTGGTGCCGTGGATGAGCCAGTGCTCGCCCTCGCGCACCACATCGGGGGTCTCGTCCTCGTCCGGCAGTTCGCCGACGATGGCCTCCAGCAGATCGTGGTTGGTGACCAGTCCCTGGATGACGCCAAACTCGTCCGCCACTAGGATGAGGCTGCCCCTGGCCTGGCGCAGCTCCGCCAGCAGCCGGATCACGTTGATGGTCTGGGGCACGATGACGGGCTCGTTCTGTCTGGCAAGTGCTGCCAGGGACTGCCCCTCGTTGAGGGCAAACAGCAGATCCCGTGCCTTGACCACCCCGATGATCTCGTCCAGCTTCCCGTCACAGACCGGGAACAGGCTGTGGGGGGCCCGTTGCAGCAGGGCGCGGATCTCGTCCTCGCTGTCGCTCACGTCGATCCACTCCATCTCGGAGCGCGGGGTCATGATGGTGCGAATGGAACGCTCGGCCAGCGACAGCACGCCGCTCACCATGTAACGCTCCTCTTCACCGAAACCGGGGGGCAGGGGCTGAGCCTGCACCTCTTCTTCGTCCTCCTGCGGGTGGGCTGAGCGCTTGTTCCCCCCCATCAGCTTGAAGATGGCGGCGGTGGTGCGCTCGCGCAGGGGCTGGCGAGCCTCATGGAGCAGGGCACTGCGCTGGGCGAGCTGGTTGAAGAACTCGATGAGCACCGAGAAGCCGATGGCCGCGTAGAGGTAGCCCTTCGGAATGTGGAAGCCGAAGCCCTCCGCCACCAGGCTGAAGCCGATCATCAAGAGGAAGCTCAGGCAGAGCACCACCACAGTGGGGTGGGCGTTGACGAAGCGGGTCAGGGGCTTGGAGGCGAGCACCATCACTACCATGGCGATGGTCACGGCCGCCATCATGACGCCGAGGTGATCCACCATGCCGACGGCGGTGATGATGGAGTCCAGGGAGAAGACCGCATCCAGCACCAGGATCTGGGCGATCACCACCCCGAACCCGGCATAGACGCCGGTGCCGCCTTGCTCCTCGGGCTTGGCCTCGAGTCGCTCATGCAGCTCGGAGGTGGCCTTGAACAGCAGGAAGAGGCCGCCTCCCATCAGGATGAGATCCCGACCGGAGAAGGGGTGATCCCAGATGTGCAGCAGAGGAGCCGTGAGGGTGACCAGCCATGACATGATGGTGAGCAGTCCCAGGCGCATCAGCAGGGCCAGGGAGAGACCGATGATGCGCGCCTTGTCCCGCTGGGCGGGGGGCAGTTTTTTCACCAGGATGGCGATGAAGACCAGGTTGTCTATCCCGAGAACGATTTCCAGGATGATCAGGGTAAGCAGACCGACCCAGATTGACGGGTCCAGCAAGAATTCCATGTGATTGACCTCAATGAAGACAGATGCAGTGAATCGTGGTCACGGCGTGGCCGTGGTGACGGAGACGATCGCTTCAGAGGCGTTGGTTGAGCAGGTACAGATAGGCTTTGATGGGAAAAGACGAAGGGCTACTTCGGGGATTGTCCATGATGGGCAATAAAACCTCGGGTCAAAAGTGAGCCCTGATGATAACGACTCGCCGCCATTTGGCAAGGGGGCTGTCAGGGGGGACGCGACGAAGGGATTGCCGACGGGGGAGGCAAGGGAAAGGGGCATTGATGCGCAGCCAAGTTTGACTGGAGATAAAAGAGCGACACATTGACACGATCACAAATATAGGTGCTGAACAAGGAAAATAAACGATCTGATACCAACAACCGGATTCATCAGGCTCATATATATCCATTATTTTTGTAATAATTTGTTTCAGGGGGAAATATTGCGGCTGTGTCATGGGAGAAAGAAGGAATAGAGGGGGTTATGGTGTTTGATATGGAGTTATTATTCTAAATTTAACTTGTTCGCCACCAACTAATTCACATTAATCATATATTCAGCGTATAAAAAGCAAGGAGGCCCAGGCCTCCTCGTTTGCGCTCACACGGGTTGTTTCAGGGGACGTTAACCCTGGTCGTCAGGTCAATTGCCGGTATAGGCCGCGCCCTGAACATGCCCCTTCTTGTCGCTTAGACAGGACCAGGGGGCATCGGCACCCGGCACCTTGATGGTCACGCCCACCCCTGCCTCGGAGTCCATCACATCGGTCACCTGCAACTTGCTCTGGGCCACCTTGGTCTTGGCGGAGACCGCTTGCAGGCAGGCTTTCTCGGCGAGGCTGCCCTTGTGGGCAGGGGCTGAGGCAGTGGCTGCAGCAGGGGCCGCAGAGGAGCCTGGCTGGCAGGTACCCGAGCCTTTCTTGCTGGTGTAGGAGACATCGTACTGGCCCCCGGTGTTGCTGATGGAGAGGGTGACGCCGGCGCCCTTGGCCTCGTAGAACTCCTCGCTGTACTTCTTGAGTTTGGCCTCCTTGCCATTGATATAGACGGGGCCACCTTCATCGCTGTGCATCTGGATTTGACCCGGGCACTCATAATTCAACTGGGGAATGGCGGCGCTCGCCGCACCCGCCATGGCCAGGGTTATGGCAGCGATCAGTACTTTCTTCATGGACATTACCTCAACTGTTTAATGATACGAGATTTATTATTTTATTTTTCCGGTTAACAACAATTCCATTGCCAGGCAGGAAATAGCCTTCATCCCTGATCGGAATAAATAGCGGCGGTACTTTATTTTAGCAACGAATTTTTATTATTTTTCCCTGGGATGAAAGTGAATATTGATCCGGAAGGGGTGGTAAACGTTTTCTCCTGACGGGTTGAACGGGACAGGGGGAAGGCGCGAGGAGTGAGGGGGTAAGCAGGATGGGGCCTCGACAGAGGAGGGAACTTGGCGGCGGTTGCGCCGGGAGTCATGACGCGGGGCGACTGGGCCCCGCGTTGCAGCGCAATGACGAGCGCCGGATCAGAGCCAGCGTTTCTCGCGGGTGAAGCAGACCGACAGCCAGGCGTCTCCCAGGGTGTCGCCGAGGCGGGACCAGAGCTCCTGGCGCAGGGCATCCTGGCGCTCGACGGGCCACTCCTGGCCGGGGGCCACCAGGATGTTGAGCTCGAGATCGAAGCGGCGGCCGCTTTTCGCCAGGTGGCTGTAGCATTCGATGCCATGGCGCTGGCGCAGGGCCTCGATCTCGTGTTCGACTCGCTGCTTGACCTCTCCCTTGGGGGCGATCTTCAGCACCTCCCGCAGGTTGCGACCGAGCACCTTGATGGGAATGAGGGTGGCGCACAGGGCCAGCAGGGAGACCAGCATGGGGTCTATGTAGCGGTTGTAGTGGCCGTAACCCAGGGTATCGAGCCCGATGGCGACCAGAAAGCCGATGAGCAGGGTGGCGCTGAGCAGGGTATCCACCAGCCACTCCTTGGAGTCCACCCGCACCAGCTCGGAGTTGACCCGCTCGGCCACGTCGGCCTCGATGAGATAGAGGATGCTGCAGAAGAAGGTGGAGACGACGGCATAGATGAGGGCGTGGCCGAGATCGATCTCCCGTCCGCCCGCCAGCAGGGAGGTGATGCCGCCATAGAGGGCACCGAGGCAGAGCAGCAGAATGATGGCGCCGTTGATGACGTTGGCGATGGGTTCGAAATGGGCGTAGCCGTATTGGAAACGGGCGTCGGAGGGGCGGGTAACCAGGTAGGCGGTGATGAGCCCAAGGCCCGTCATGCCCATGCTGAACAGGGTGAAGATGCCGTCCAGCATGATGGCGTTGGAACCGACGAACAGACCATAGCCGATCCCGAAAATGGCAAAGGTGATGCAACCAAACAGCGACAGGGTCAGCGCCTGTTTTTCGGTGCGAATAAGCGTACTGATAACATGGCTGTAGTGAGCCATAAAAGTCCTCCTTTCAAATGGTGAAGATTGCGCGCGCAAGCGGTTTTCTAGCTGATATACTGCCCGCTCACATGTGAGCGGACTGGTTCGGACACCCGCAAAGAGGCAGGCCCGAACGGTCGTTGTCGCCGGAATGCCGGCATCAAGCAAAGGATGGGAACAAGGATTCATGATCCCGAGACTCGATTACCAGGACAGTTTGTCACCTACAACCCTGCAGTTTCTTGAGTTGCTGGCGCGATCAGCATTTCGTGGTGATATCGAAAAGTCTTATGCAAGCCGGTTGGCGATGGCGACGGATAACAGCGTCTATCAGGTCGTACCTCAGGCGGTTCTCTATCCGCGCAGCGCGGATGACATAGCGGTGATGCTCAAGCTGGCCCAGGGGCCCGAGTACGCAACCTTGAGTTTCTTCCCTCGCGGCGGCGGTACCGGCACCAATGGCCAATCCTTGGGCGGCGGCATTATCGTCGATCTCTCGCGCCATATGAACCAGATCATGGAAATTAATCTGGAAGAGGGCTGGGTGCGGGCCCAGGCCGGGGTGGTCAAAGACCAGCTCAACGCCTATTTGAAGCCCCACGGCTACTTCTTCTCGCCGGATCTCTCCACCTCCAACCGGGCCACCCTGGGAGGCATGGTCAACACCGATGCCTCGGGGCAGGGGTCGCTGGTGTACGGCAAGACCTCGGATCATGTGCTCGGCCTCAAGGCCGTGCTGGAAAACGGCGATCTCATGGCGACCGAGCCGGTGACCGGTCAGCGTCTGGCGGACAAGCTGGCCCTCGAGAACCGGGAGGGGGAGATCTATCGCACCCTCTATCGCATCGGCCGCGAGCGGCGCGCCGACATCGAGGCCACCTTCCCCAAGCTCAACCGCTTTCTGACCGGTTACGATCTCAAGCACCTCTATCAGCCCGATACCGACACTCTGGATGTGAGCCGGGTGCTGTGCGGCTCGGAAGGCTCCTTGGGTTTTATCACCGAAGCCAGGCTCAACATCACCCCCATCCCGCGCTACCGCACGCTCGTCAACGTCAAGTACGACAGCTTCCCCTCCGCGCTCAGAAACGCCCCCTTTATGGTACAGGCCCACGCCCTGTCGGTGGAGACGGTGGACTCCCGGGTGCTGGGACTGGCTCGCGCCGACATCATCTGGCACTCGGTGAAGGATCTCATCCAGGATGTGCCCGGCAAGGATCTGCAGGGGCTCAACATCGTCGAGTTTGCCGACACCGACGAGGATGCGCACAAGGCCAAGGTGGCGGAGCTGTGCCGGCGCATCGACGGCCTGCTGGCGCGTGGTGAAGCCGGGGTCATTGGCTATCAGGTGTGCGACCACCTGCCGAGCATCGAGACCATCTATGGCATGCGCAAGAAGTCGGTGGGGCTGCTCGGCAACGCCGAGGGGCGCAAGAAGCCGGTGGCCTTCACCGAAGACACCGCCGTGCCGCCGGAATCCCTGGCGGACTTCATCATGGAGTTTCGCGCCCTGCTGGACGCTCACGGCCTTGACTACGGCATGTTCGGCCACGTCGATGCCGGGGTGCTGCACGTGCGCCCGGCGCTGGACTTGTGCGATCCCGAGCAGGAGGTGCTGCTGCGGCGCATCTCCGATCAGGTGGTGGCGCTCACCGCCAAATACGGCGGCCTGATGTGGGGGGAGCACGGCAAGGGCTTTCGCTCCGAATACAGCCCCGCCTTCTTCGGCGAGCTGTGGGAAGAGCTGCAACGGGTCAAGGGGGCGTTCGACCCGGCCAACCGCATCAACCCGGGCAAGATCTGCATGCCTTATGGCAGCGGCGCTTCGCTTGTCTCGGTGGACGGGCCCAAGCGCGGCAAGTTCGACCGCCAGATCCCGATTGCCGTGCGCGAGAGCTATACACGGGCGCTGGATTGCAACGGCAACGGTCTGTGTTTCACCTTCGAGACCGACTCCCCCATGTGCCCCTCGGTCAAGATCAGCCGCGACCGCCGTCACTCCCCCAAGGGGCGGGCTGGCCTGATGCGTGAATGGCTGCGCCAGTTGTCGGAGCAGGGCTTCGATCCCCTTGCCGAAGAGGTGGCGCTGCAAAGCGGGGGTCTACGCTTCAAGCAGATCGTCGACAAGTTCCGCAATACGGTGGCCCGCGCCCGGGGCGAGTATGACTTCTCCCATGAGGTGATGGAGGCGATGGAGGGGTGCCTTGCGTGCAAGGCATGCACCAGCCAGTGCCCCATCAAGGTGGATGTGCCCACCTTCCGCGCCCGCTTCATGCAGCTCTATCACAGCCGATATCTGCGCGGCCCCAAGGATTATTTCGTGGGCACGGTAGAAAGCTATGCGCCCCTGCTGGCCAAGGCCCCCAAGCTGGTCAACTTCTTCCTCGAAAAAGAGTGGGCCCAGAAGGCGACCGAGAAGAGCATCGGCATGGTGGATGTGCCGCTGCTCTCCGTGCCGACCCTGGCCGAGGAGCTGCGGGATCACCGCGCCCGCTATTTCGATCTGCCGGGCCTCGAGGCCATGAGCCCCGAGCAGCGCCAAAAAGTGGTGCTCATCGTGCAGGATCCCTTCACCAGCTACTACGACGCCCCCGTGGTGCGTGACCTAGTGAAGCTGGCCAGCAAGCTGGGCTATCAGCCCTACCTGCTGCCGTTCAAACCCAACGGCAAGCCTCAGCACGTGAAGGGATTCCTGCGCGCCTTCGCCCGCACTGCTGCCAGCAGCGCCCAGTTCCTCAACAAGGTGGCGGCCCTCGGCATCCCCATGGTGGGGGTCGACCCCTCTCTGGTGCTCTGCTACCGGGACGAGTACGTGAAGGCGCTCGGCCCCGCCCGCGGCGATTTCCAGGTGCTGCTGCCCCAGGAGTGGCTGCTCTCCCTGCCTGCCGAGGCGCTGCCGCTGCGGGAAGAGGCTGGCACCGACCCCTGGTATCTGTTTGCCCACTGCACCGAGAAGACCGCCAAGCCCACCACCCACGGTGACTGGAGCACCCTGTTCGGCCGCTTCGGTGCGCGTTTGCAGCCGGTGTCGGTGGGTTGCTGCGGCATGGCGGGCACCTATGGTCACGACGCCAAACAGGTGGAGAACTCCAAGGGGATCTACGGTCTGAGCTGGGCCGAGCCTCTTGAACGCCTGCCCAAGGCTCGCTGCCTGGCCACCGGATATTCGTGCCGCAGCCAGGTCAAGCGGATGGAGGGGGAGAAGCTCAAGCACCCGCTGCAGGCCTTGCTGGAACTGCTCTGATGCTCCACTTTCCCAAGGGATTCCGGGTGCCAAAGGCCTTTCGGCACCCGCATTTTCTGTTGCTCCCCACCACGCCGTCCCAGGCCGTGGTGGAGTTTGTCGCCATCCTGCGCGAGCGGGATCAGCTCCATCAGCTGTTTCGCCCGAACGATGTGTGGCCCTCCGCCAATTTCAGCCTGAGTCAGCACGAGGCCGACTTGGAGTGGCAGCACGCCGAGTTTCTGGCCAAGCGCTCCTTTGCCTATGGCCTCTGGAGCCCGGACAGGGAGCCCCGCTTCTGGGGCGGGGTTTACCTCTATCCGTCTGTGCTGCCGGAGGTGCAGGTGGAGCTCTTCTTCTGGAAGGTGGCCGAGGCGCCGCTCACTGACAGCGAACTCGAAGCCGAACTGCGCACCTGGCTCGGCAAGGTATGGCGCTGGTCCGAGCCGCGCCTGCCGGGGCGGGACGGCCCCTGGGCCGAGTGGCCAGGGGTGACCTATCCCTGGTGAGGGTCAATCTCGATGCAAGATGCCCCGGCGTGGGCATCTTTTTTTTTGCGCCTTTTTCGCCGACACTGCTGGTTTGCCGCTACAGCGCAGCGATAACCCGTTGATCACGCAAGGAGTCCGCTCACCATGAGTCAAGAAAGCAGCCCCATCTGGCGCAAACCCATGAGCCTGGAGGGGCTCAACGCCAGCTCCCGCAACACCCTGATGGCCCACCTCGACATCGTCTACAGCGCCTTTGGCCCCGACTGGCTGGAGGCCACCATGCCGGTGGATCACCGTACCCATCAACCGCTCGGGATGCTGCACGGCGGCGCCTCCGTGGTGCTGGCGGAAACGCTGGGATCGCTTGCGGCCAACATGGCGGTGGGAGCGGAGAGCTACTGCGTGGGGCTGGAGGTCAATGCCAACCACCTACGGGCCAAGCGGGAAGGGGTGGTGACGGGGCGCTGCGCGCCGCTGCATCTGGGGGCGACGACTCAGGTGTGGCAGATCGAGATTCGCGATGAACGTGGTCGTTTATTGTGCACCAGCCGATTGACCATGGCGGTGCTCAAGCACAAGCGGGACAAGGACTCTGGCGAAGCGTGATCCGCAATAACGCATCATGAGTGAAAAATAAGCAAGCCATAGTCACGAGATCCCTCTATAATTGCCAACGTCTTGAGACACCTATCACATTTTTCAAGACAGCAGAACAAAGTGGCGCTATAATCGCCGCCTTTTTGCTATTCCGCGGTGTTAGCCGCCTGCCTTAATCTGGAAGAATCTATGTCTGATACCGAACAACTGCCCCTTTTTAGTGAGCTTGGACTGGCCGCGCCCGTATTGAAAGCGCTGCAGGACGTGGGCTATGAGCGCCCGTCTCCCATCCAGGCCGCAGCAATTCCCCACCTGATGGCGGGACACGATCTGCTGGGGCAGGCACAAACCGGTACAGGGAAGACCGCTGCTTTTGCCTTGCCTCTGTTGTCTCGTCTGGAAGCTGGTAACCGCAACACTCAGATCCTGGTGCTGGCCCCGACCCGCGAGCTGGCCCTGCAGGTGGCAGAGGCGTGCCAACGCTATGCCCACCACATGCCCGATTTCCACGTGCTGCCCATCTACGGCGGCGCTTCCTACGAAACCCAGACCCGCGCTCTGCGCCGTGGTGCTCAGGTTGTCGTGGGTACCCCGGGCCGCGTGATGGACCTGATCCGTCGCAAGAACCTGGACCTCTCCGGTCTGAAAGCCCTGGTGCTGGACGAAGCGGATGAAATGCTGCGCATGGGCTTCATCGACGACGTGGACTGGATCATGGATCAGTGCCCGGCCGGTCGTCAGGTTGCCCTGTTCTCTGCCACCATGCCGGAGCAGATCCGTCGTGTTGCCCAGAAGCACCTGAAGCAGCCCAAAGAGATCAAGATCGCCTCCAAGACCGCGACCGCCACCACCATTCGTCAGCGTTACTGGCAGGTGACCGGTCTGCACAAGCTGGACGCCATGACCCGTCTGCTGGAAGTGGAATCCTACGAAGCCCTGCTGGTGTTCGTGCGTACCAAGAACGCCGCCGAAGAGCTGGCAGGCAAGCTGGCTGCCCGTGGTCACGCCTGTGAAGCGCTGCACGGTGACATCCCGCAGAAGCTGCGTGAGCGTACCGTTGACAAGCTGCGTCAAGGCCAGCTGGACATTCTGATCGCCACCGACGTGGTCGCCCGCGGTCTGGACGTTGAGCGCATCACCCACGTAGTGAACTACGACATTCCCTACGACACCGAATCCTATGTTCACCGTATCGGCCGTACCGGCCGTGCCGGTCGCAAGGGTGAAGCCATCCTGTTCGTGGCGCCGCGCGAGCGTCGCATGCTGCGTGCCATCGAGCACGCTACCCGTCAGGCCATCGAACCGATGAAGATGCCGAGCACCGAGGACATCAACCAGCACCGTCTGGCCAAGTTCAAGGAGCGCATCCGCGAAACCATGATGGGTGAAGAGCTCGAGATCTACCACAACCTGGTGAACGAGCTGATCGAAGAAGATTCTGCCGATCCGCTGGAGCTGGCTGCTGCACTGGCCAAGCTGGTACAGGGCGACCAACCGCTGCTGCTGGATGACTCCATTCCGGATCCGGTGTTCAACGCTGGCAACGATCGCGGTGGCTTCGAGCGTCGTGAGTTCAACGATCGTGGCGGTCGTGACTTCGGTGACCGTGGCGATCGTCCGGCCCGTCGCATGCCGTCCCTCGAACCGCGTCCGCTGAAAGACAACCCGGACGTGGAGATGGAGCGTTACCGTGTCGACGTGGGCGCCCATCACGGCGTCAAGCCGGGCCAGATCGTGGGTGCCATCGCCAACGAAGCGAACATCGAGAGCCGCTTCATCGGCAACATCGACATCGCCGATGACTTCTCCACCGTCGATCTGCCCAAGGGCATGAGCGCCGAGGTGCTGGAAGTGATCAAGAAGGCCCGTGTCTGTCAGCGTCCGCTGCAGATCACCCGTTACACCGAAGTGCCGGCCGGCGGCAACACTGCTCCCCGTCCGCCCCGTGGTGATCGTCCGTTCCGTGGCGACCGTCCTTTCAACAAGGATCGCCGTCCCCAGGGTGACCGTCCCTTCAACAAGGATCGCCGTGAAGGCGGTTTCGACAAGGGTCGCAAATTCGGTGGCAACAAGCGCCGCGACAGCTAAACCCTGACTGCACTGATGAGAAGGCCGCTCCATGGAGCGGCCTTTTTTGTGTCTGTTTTTCAGATGCGTAGCGAAGACTGTCACCTTTCTCCGGCCGTGGCGGGCACCCGGTTTGATGAGGAGCCAGTGAAAGAAAAATGGTGCAATCCATTTGCCTGGGGGTGGCGCCTGGTGTCATTCTTTGGGAAGCGATTGGGTACTTTTGGAAGGCGCAGAGATAGTTGCTGGTTGCAAACGACTGCGACTTTGGTCTGAAGGTGCATTCTGTTGTTTGCATATGAGTCAGCAGAGTGAGATGAATAAATAAACCGTATGACAGGGAGGTGCGTGATGGGCAAGTGGCTTGGCAAGGTGTTGCTGATATCTGGATGGCTCGTGTCGGGTATGGTGTTGGCGGAGGAGCCCTTCTTCAGAATTGCGGGGGCGGGGTGCTGCAATGGCAAGGGGGAGGTGGTGCTGACCCGTACCGAGTTTGAGGCCTTGCCGCAGACGGAAGTTAAGACGGGGACGCCCTGGACCGAGGGGGAGCACCTCTATCGCGGGGTGTTGCTGCGGGACCTGGTCAGGATCTACGGTCTCAAGAGCCAGGAGGTCAAGGCCCTCGCGGTCAATGAATACTGGGCCGCACTGCCGCTGGAAGACGGGGAGAAGTACCCGGTGCTGGTGGCCGAGAAGCAGGATGGCAAGGCTCTGACCCTGCGCAACAAGGGGCCGCTCTGGGTCATTTATCCCCTCACCGACCATCCCGAACTCAACAAGGAGCTCTATCACAGCCGGATGGTGTGGCAGCTGACGGCGCTGGAGAGCAAATAAGATGCTGCGCGGCAAGTTCTTGAGCCTGATCCTGATGGTGACCACCTTTTTGGGGGTGACCCTCTGGTCGGTCTGGAACTATGACCGCGCGTTCAATGCGGTGACGCGCTACACCCAGCTCTCCGCCTGGGCACTGGCCCAGCTCGAGCTGGAGATCCACGCCTTCGAGGAGGGCTTGCAGCTCTATCGTGCCGGTGCCGCCAGCCGGGAGGAGATGAACAAGCGCTTTGACATTGCCTGGAACCGGCTCGATGTCTTCCTGCACGGGGAGGAGGCAAAGTCGGTCAGGGCCCGATTCGGTGCGGACAAGGCGGTCGGCAAGATCCTCGCTCTCTTCGAACGCTATGAGCAGGATGTGGTGCAAGGGGAGCCGAATTCCCCTGCACTCAAGATGTTCACGGCCGCGCTCGATGACGAGATGCGCGGGGTGCGGGACGTGATGGTGAAAAACTTCACCGGGCCTTCTGCCATCGCCCAGCGCGAGCTGCTCAACGAGTCGAAAACCCAGAACTTCTTCATCCTGGGATTTCTGATGTTGGCGACCATGGTGATGTTGATGGTGCTGTTTCGCGAAGTGCGTCGCCAGCATTTTCTGGCGTGGAACGACCCTCTCACCCGTCTCCCTAACCGGGCGGCGCTCATCAAGCACCTCCAGCAGTGGACCAGCCATCCCGGTCGGCGCAGCAGCATCACCGTCTGCCTCATGGATCTGGGGCATTTCAGGGAGGTCAATGACAGTCTGGGTTACGAAGTGGGGGACGCCTTGCTCAAACGGCTTGCGGCGCGGATCAAGGCCGCCTCTGGCCAGGGGATCTTCGTTGCCCGTACCGGCAGTGACGAGTTCACCCTCATCATCACCGGCACCATGCCCACCTATCTGCGCTTCCCGTTTCTGGAGCAACTGCGCAGCGAGCTGGCGGATCTGGTGTTTGCTGCCGATCCGGCGCACCGGGTGCGGGTCTTCATGGGCACCAGCCAGTACGTGAAACCGGATCATTCACCGGAAGAGATGCTGTTGTTTGCCGATATCGCCCTCGACAGCGCCAAGCGCAAACGGCTGAATCGCAATGTGCTCTTCTCCAGCAGCATGTATCAGCACTATCAGCGCAAACGCCGGCTGTCGACCGAGCTGCGGGAGCTTATCCACTGCCCGCAATGCCCGCAACTGGCCCTTTACTATCAGCCCATCGTGCGCGGCCAGAGTGTAGTGAGGCTGGGGGCGGAGGCGCTGATCCGCTGGCATCATCCGGAATATGGCTTTATTGCCCCCCTCGACATCATCTCGCTGGCAGAAGAGAACGGGTTGGGTGAGGCGCTGGGGGGCTGGATCATCCGGCGCATGCAGATCGACCTGTCCGGCTTCCCGAAGGAGGTACTAGAACCGCTCGAGATCTCCATCAACCTCTCCAACTCCATGTTCAACATGGGGTTGGCCAGGGAGATTGAAGAGAAGATGGAAGATGGACCGTTGGGGCTGCACCAGTTGATAGTGGAGCTGACCGAAACCATCGCCCTTGATGACATCGCCCTGAGCAAGCAGATCATTCACTCCCTGCGCCAGATTGGGGTGCGGGTGGCCCTCGATGACTTCGGGACCGGCTGGTCCTCGTTCTCTTACCTGCGTGAACTCTATTTCGACAAGCTCAAGATAGACAGATCCTTTATCACCGCGATCGACAGTGACACCCGGCAGGCGCTCTTCGTCGAGACCATCACCACCCTCTCTCATCAGTTGGGGGTGCGTGTCGTGGCAGAAGGGGTGGAAAACAGCGATGAGCTCAAGGCGGTGCTCACCATAGGGGTGGATGAGATCCAGGGTTATTTCTACTCGCGTCCCTTGCCGCTGCCGGAGTTCATGCAGTTCTGTCACCGCTATTTCGCCCACAGCGCCGCCATTCAGGAAGTGGCACTGGGCTAGCCTTGGGGCAATCGAGCTCCTGTAGCCTTGTCTTCGAGTCCCTCTGTTCGATTGTTCCTGGTTGATATTTCATCCCGACACCTTTCTCCCATGGCAGGACCGCCCATGACGTGGCTTTATTGTGCCTCCTGCCAGAACGAGGGTGCGAGAGGGCATGCCCGGTGCTACCTTGTGCCACGAACAGTGCCACAGGGCAGAGGAGCCATAAATGGATCGCTTGGGGGTGATGGAGGTGTTCGTGCTGGCGGTGGAGACCGGCTCGTTTTCGGCGGTGTCCCGCCGACTGGGGATGGGGCAACCCACGGTTTCCAGATTGATTGCCCAGCTTGAGGCGCACCTTGGCAGCCGCCTGTTGCTGCGTTCGACCCGGGGGCTGGCGCCCACCGAGGCCGGAGAGGCCTACTATCTGCGGGCGAGAGAGATCCTGGCCCAGGTCCACGAGGCCGATGCCATGGTGCAGCAATGCCGGGCGGGCCTGAGCGGGCGTCTGCGGGTGAGCGCTCCCGTCACCTTCGCCCGCCTGCATATCATTCCCCATCTTGCCGGTTTTCTGGCGGCTCACCCGGGACTGGATCTGGAGATCCTGCTGGATGACGGCAATGTGGATCTCATTTCGGCGGGCATCGAGGTGGCTCTGCGGATCGGCAAACAGGCCGACTCGTCGCTGGTCGCCCGCTGTCTCGCTCGAAGCGACATGCGGGTGCTGGCGACGCCGGCCTATCTGGCCGCCAAAGGAGAGCCTGAGACCCCTCAGGCCCTGCAACAGCATGACCTGGTGCTTTACAGTCCACGGCCCGGAATGGGGCAGCAGTGGCGATTTCGCCGTGGCGTCGAGGAGAGGGTGGTTTCCGGAGAAGGCAGGCTGACGGTCTCGGCGGCCGAGGGCATGCGCGCCGCCGTGCTGGCAGGACTGGGGCTCGGTATCGCCTCGGAGTGGATGTTTACCCCCGAGCTTGCCCGCGGCGAGGTGGTGGCGGTGCTGCCCGAGTGGCAACTGCCCATGCAGGAGCTCTGGACCCTGCTCCCGGCAGGTCGCCAGCCTGGTGCCAAGGCGAGCGCCTTTCTGGCATTCGTGACCGGCCTGCCCGGCGTGGGGCATACGCCAGCGGAATAACTGTTATGGTCCCCACCGCTCTACTGGTGGCGACGCTCCCCGGGTAGGCTGTGCGCATGGGGCCCGTATCCTGGCGGGAGCCCTTCTAACACGAGGAGAAGATCATGAGTACATCGCCTTCTGCCGGAGGGGCCGCAACCCCCGGCCCCTCCCTGCTCTTCGCCATGGCCCTGTCATGCGGCCTGGCAGTTGCCAACATCTACTACAACCAGCCCATGCTGGCGGTGATGGCGCAGGACTTTCCCGGGCACTCGGGCATGCCATTGATCGCCATGCTGACCCAGCTCGGCTATGCCATGGGTCTGCTTTTGCTGGTGCCGCTTGGCGATGTGGTCGAGCGCCGCTGGCTCATTCCGGGGCAGTTTGCATTGATCGCGCTGGCTTCCCTGCTGGCGGCCACGGCCACGAGTGCCACCACCTTGATGCTGGCCTCCGTCCTGCTCGGCATCGGGGCCACGGCGGCCCAGCAGATAGTTCCGGTGGCGGCGACCCTGGCAGATCCTGCCCGCCGTGGTGCCGTGGTCGGCAGCGTGATGAGCGGCCTGCTGGCCGGGATACTGCTCAGCCGCACCGTCGCCGGCCTGGTCACCGCCTATGGCAGTTGGCGCGCCATGTTCTGGCTGGCCATTCCCCTGGCCTTGTCGGGGGCCCTGCTGATGGCCAGGATGATACCGTCCGGATTGCCGCGCTCTCCCCTCGGTTATGGCCGTCTGCTTCACTCTCTGGTCGGTCTGTGGCGCGAGGAGCCAGCCCTACGCCGCGCGACCCTGACCCAGGCCTTGCTGTTTGCCTCCTTCAGCGCCTTCTGGACCGTGCTGGCGTTCTACCTGGCCGAACCTGCCTATGGGTTGGGGGCCGACATGGCGGGTCTGTTCGGCGTCATCGGGGTGGCTGGGGTGGTGGCGGCTCCTTTGGCAGGCCGGATGGCGGATCGGTTGGGGGCCAGACCAGTGGTATTGGCCGGTGCCGTGTTGGTGGTGCTTGCCTGGATCTGCTTCGAGCTGTGGCTCTCTCTGGCCGGGCTGGCGTGCGGGGTCATCTTGCTGGATCTCGGAGTGCAGAGCGCACTCATCGCCCATCAGCAGCGCATCTATGGTCTGAGACCTGAGGCCAGGGGGCGCATCAATACCCTCTTCATGACCGGCATGTTCCTGGGGGGAACCCTCGGCTCCAGCCTGGGGATGCTGGTCTGGCAACAGGGACACTGGATCGGGGTGGGAGCAGCCGGCATGGGGTTGGCCCTGGTGGCCTGTCTCTGCGCCCTGGCCAGCAGGCGGGGGCTGCAACCGGCCATCTGAGGCATGTGCAAGACAAGAAAGGCGACCTCGGGGTCGCCTTTTGTCTGTCTGCTCGGGATGGTCTCAGAGCACCATGGCGGCAATCCAGCCGAAGATCACCAGGGGGATGTTGTAGTGGATGAAGGTTGGCACCACGCTGTCCCAGATGTGGTCGTGCTGACCGTCGGCATTGAGGCCCGATGTGGGGCCGAGCGTCGAGTCGGAGGCGGGGGAACCCGCGTCCCCCAGCGCGCCCGCGGTGCCCACCAGGGCGATGGTCGCCATGGGCGAGAAGCCGAGGTGGATGCACAGGGGCACATAGATGGTGGCGATGATGGGCACGGTGGAGAAGGAGGAGCCGATCCCCATGGTGATGAGCAGGCCCACCAGCAGCATCAGGAAGGCCGCCAGTCCTTTGTGACCTGCCATCATGCTGGAGACGGACTGCACCAGACTCTCCACCCCGTGGGTCTCCTTCATGACGGCGGCGAAGCCTGCGGCCGAGATCATGATAAAGCCGATGAGGGACATCATGCGCACACCCTGGGTGAAGGCATCCTGGCTCTCGCGGAATTTGATGACGCCGCCGCAGGTGAAGATGATGAAGCCTGCGAGCGCCCCCAGCACGATGCTGTTGGTCATCAGTTGCAGACCGAGTGCCACGGCGATGGCCAGCAGGGCGACCCAGATGTGGTTGAGATTGAGCTCGACCGTCTCGGGTTCGGCGGCCAGGATCTTCTCCAGATCATACTGACGCGGCTTGCGGTAGCTGAAGAAGACGGCGATGAGCAGGCCGAGGAACATGCCGAATACCGGGATGGCCATCGCCAGGGGCAACTGGCTGAATTCCACCGGTACGCCGTTGTCGACGAGATTCTTGGCCAGGATGTTGTTCAGGAAGATGCCGCCAAAGCCCACCGGCAGCAGCATGTAGGTAGCGGTCAGGCCGAAGGTGATGACGCAGGCCACCTGACGGCGGTCGATCTGCATCTGGGCCATGACATGCAGCAGCGGCGGGATTAGGATGGGAATGAAGGCGATGTGCACCGGGATCAGGTTCTGGGAGGAGATGGAGACCGCGAGCACCGAGGTGAGCAGCAGGCTCTTGACCCAGAGAATGCGGGTGCTGCTGGCATCCTTGCCGAGCTGGTTGATGACCTTGCGGGCCAGCAGATCGGTGATGCCGGAGCGGGAGATGGCTACCGCGAACGCCCCCAGCATGGCGTAGGAGAGGGCGATTTCTGCACCGCCGCCCAGGCCGCCGGTGAAGGTGCTGAGGGTCTGCTCGAGGGAGAGTCCGCCGAGCAGGCCACCCACGATGGCACCGATGGCGAGGGAGACCACCACATTGATCCGCAGCAGGCTGAGCACCAGCATCAGCGCCACCGCGATAACAACAGGATTCATTTGATTTCCTTATGGATTGTGTTGCTGTCAGTCGTGTGAAAGCCAGCTAGTTTGCGAAAAACAGGCTAAATGTCGAGAAAAAAATCGGCAGATCCCGGCCAAGGGACGCATCTTCTGCTGGCGGTGAACGGGAACCGGGAAAATGGCCCTTATTCCTTGCCCAGACAGGTCCCCTCATGCAGACAGGCTGCCATGGGCAGCCTGTCTGGGCAGGGGCTGGGAGTGTTCAGCCCTCGTCTTCGGTGTCCGTCGTTTCATCCGGGTTGGCCAGAGGCCAGCCTCCCAGGCTCTTCCAGCGATTGACGATGTGGCAGAAGAGCTCTGTGGTGCGCTCGGTGTCGTAGAGGGCCGAGTGGGCCTCTTTGTTGTCAAAGGGGATATTGGCGCTCTGACAGGCCTTGGCCAGCACCGTCTGCCCCAGGGCAAGACCCGAGAGGGCGGCGGTGTCGAAGGTGGCGAAGGGGTGGAACGGATTGCGCTTGAGGCCGGCCCGCTCGGCGGCGGCCATCACGAAGCCGTGGTCGAAGGTGGCGTTGTGGGCCACTATGATGGCGCGACCACAATCCTGCTCCTTCATGCCCTTGCGCACCCCCTTGAAGATCTCGGTGAGTGCTTCCTTCTCGTCCACCGCGCCCCGCAGCGGGTTGAAGGGGTCGATGCCGGTGAACTCCAGCGCCGCTTTCTCCAGATTGGCGCCCTCAAAGGGCTGGACATGAAAATGGAAGATCTGGTCAGGGACGAGCCAGCCCTGCTCATCCATCTTGAGGGTGTGGGCGGCTATTTCCAGCAGGGCATCGGTCTTGGCATTGAATCCGGCGGTTTCAACATCGATGACGACGGGGTAAAAGCCGCGAAAACGGCCCTTGAGGGTGTGAACGGCGTCGGTCATGGTATCTCGGTCGGCGTGAAAGGAGGCGGCATTATGGCAAAAAAGCGTGCCCTTGTCCCTTATCTGCCGCCATGGGACGGCAAGAGGGCCATTTTGAAACACCTGTGCTTATAATGGGCGACGTCAACCATGGAGGGAGAGGACGATGAAGAAGCTGGGATTGGCACACAAGATGATGTTGGTGGTCTGTCTGCCGCTGTTGGCCCTGCTGTTTTTCTCCGGCCGGTACGTCTATGAACGTTATCGGGTCGAACAGGAGATGAGCGGCGCCCTGGTCGCGCTGGCGGTGGTGAAGGAGGCGGCGCAGCTGGCCCATGAGCTGCAACGGGAGCGCGGCATGTCGGCCGGCTTCCTCGGCTCTGGCGGCAACAAGTTTCGCGATGCGCTGCCTGCCCAGCGCAAGGTGGTGGACAGCCTGTTGCAGCGTTTTCATCAGGATCCTGCCTTGCTGGCGCTGACCGAGGTGCAGCAGGGAGTGGCCGGACTCACTGCCATGCGTGAGCGGGTCAGCGCCCTGGGGGTCGAGGTGGCGGAACAGGTCGGCTTCTATACCCGCCTCGTGACCGCCTTGCTGGCGGTGGTGGACAAGATAAGCGTCGACAGCATGGATGCCACCATCGCCCTGCAGACCAATGCCTACGCCGCCTTCCTGCAGAGCAAGGAGCGTGCGGGGCTGGAGCGGGCGACGCTCAGCAACGTCTTTGGCCGTGACAGCTTCACGCCAGCGCTGTTGCAGCAGTTCATCTCCCTGCTGGCGGCCCAGAATACCTATCTCGAACGTTTCCAGGCGGTGGCGAGTCCCGCCCAGCGCCAGTTGCTGGCCGACAGCCTGGCCTCGCCAGTGGTGAGCAAGGTAGCCGCCATGGAGAAGCTGGCGCTCGACAAGGCGGCCAGCGGCGGCTTCGGGGTGGATGCCGAGGCCTGGTTTGCCTTGAGTACCGACAAGATAGGCCTGCTCAAGGAGATAGAAGACAGCCTCTATCAGCAGCTCTTCGAGCGGGTTGAACAGATGCGGGTCGGGAGTGCCAGTGACTTCTGGTGGGGGGCGGCTGGCGTGTTGCTGTGCATCGTCCTGACCACCTTCGTCTGCTGGCGGGTAGTGCGGGATCTGCATCTGGGCTTCATGGCCCTGCACCAGACCTTCAAGCGCCTGGTGCAGGAGAACGACCTGACCGTGCGGGTCGACTGGCGATCCGGGGATGAGCTGGGGGCCCTGGCGCGGGATCTGAACCATTTCCTCGGGCACCTGGAGAGTTTGCTGCTGGCTGTGCGCCACTCCTGTGACGTGCTGATACGCAGCGCCGCCAGCTCGGCCGAGGTCATTGCCGAGGTGAATGCCGGCGTAGTCAGGGGATGCGGGCAGGTGGATCTGGTGGCGACTGCCGCCACCGAGATGGCATCGACTGTGGCGGAGATTGCCCGCAACGCCACCCAGACCTCCCAGGCGACTCAGCAGGCCATCGGCCGGGCGAAGCAGGGTGACAAGGAGGTGGATCAGACCATCCACACTATCCAGCAGGTCGCGGGTACCCTGAGTGATACCCAGCAACTGGTGGACAGCCTGCATCGGGATACCGAGTCGGTGGGCGAAGCGCTCAACCTCATCAAGCAGATCTCGGACAGAACCAACCTGCTGGCCCTCAATGCCGCCATCGAGGCGGCCCGTGCCGGTGAATCCGGGCGCGGCTTTGCAGTGGTGGCCGACGAGGTGAGAGCACTTGCCTCCCGTACCCAGCAGGCGGCGGATGACATAGAGCGGATGCTGGGCCGCTTGCGCCAGGGGGCCAACGAGGCGGTGGCTGCCATGCACACGGGGACCGAACAGGCGGGTCTGAGCGTGACGGAGGCCAAACGGGCGGGGAGCGAGCTGACCGACATCGTCAACGAGGTGCGCAAGGTGAGCGACATGACGGCCCAGGTGGCCACCGCCACCGAGGAGCAGCGTTACGTGACCGACGACATCCAGCAAAACGTGATGACCATCCGTGACGTGTATGAGGCCCATCGCCAGCACTCCCATACCCTGCAACAACACAGTGCCGAACTGGATGCCCTGGCCCGGGATCTGGCGGGACGCATCGCCAGCTTCAAGCTGATGGCCCCTTCTTCCCCCCACTGAGCGTTTTGACCTAAAGCTTGTCCTGCCGCTGCCGATAGATAATTCGAGATAGTGTGGAGGACAAGCCGTTGAATGCTTGGGTGTTGGGGTTGATCAGCATATCAGTGAGTATGCAGTTGCAGGCGGGCGTGACCGAATTTGGCGCCGGTCTGGATCAATCCGTCTGGCGCCTGACCTCTGATACCCAGGTGGAGTGCAGGCTGGAGCATCCTATTCCCCGCTGGGGAACCGGGGCCTTTGTCAGCCGGGCCGGGCGCAAGATCAATCTGGATTTCGAGCTCAAGGGGCAGCGACCCCAGGCGCGTACCCAGACAGTGAGCCTCGGGATCATGCCCCCCAGCTGGCGTCCCGGGGTGGCCGGGCGACAGATCAGCCAGTTGCAGTTCTATCAGCAGTTTGACGGCCTGGTGGCGGGGCAGACCGCCTGGACCATGCTGGACGAGCTGGAAGGAGGGCGTATGCCGACTTTCCAGTATCGCGACTGGTATCGTCAGGACAGGCCGGTGCGGGTATCGCTCTCGTCGGTCAATTTCAGGGTCAAGTACCAGGCGTTCATGGACTGCCTGAGTGGCTTGCTGCCCTACAGCTTCAACGACATCGCCTTCAGCGTGCTCTCCTATGACAAGAACAGCGATCAGTTGTCACCGGCCTCCAAGCGGCGGCTGGCGATGATCGGTGATTATGTGAAGGCAGACAAGAGCATCGATGTGGTGGTGATCGACGCCTACAGCGACAGCTATGGCGGCCGCTGGCCAAACCAGAAGCTCTCCGAGAAGCGGGCGGATGCCATCAAGCAGGTGTTTGTGGATCTCGGCATCGAGGAGGGCAAGATCTCGGTGGAAGGGCACGGTGAGAAACAGCACGTGGCCTCCAACGAAACGGAAGCTGGCCGAGCCAAGAACCGCCGGGTGGTGATCAACATGGGACGCAACGACACTATCTGATCCCGCTGAGTCATCGAGAGGGGCGGGATTTTCGCTGTAGTCAGGAATAAAAAATGCCAGTCGGCGAACCGACTGGCATTTTTTTCGCGGGTATCCGGGATTACTTGGCCAGGGATTCCGGCAGGTTTTCGCGGATCTTGCCGAGCATCTCTTTCAGCACGCGGGGGTTGGCCACCACGATGTTGCCGGAGTTTTCGTAGTTGTGACCACCGACGAAGTCGGTGACGATGGCGCCGGCTTCTTTGGCCAGCAGCTCACCGGCGGCGGTGTCCCAGGGCTTGAGGCCGATTTCCCAGAAACCGTCGACGCGGCCAGCGGCCACATAGGCGAGATCCAGCGAGGCGGAGCCAGCACGACGGATGTCTGCACACTCGATGAACATGCTCTGGAACATCTTCAGGTAGGGTTCGATGTGGTGCTTCTGCTTGAACGGGAACCCGGTGGCCAGGATGGTGCCGGAGAGCTCTTTGGCCTTGCCGACACGAATACGGTAGCCGTTCAGCTGGGCGCCGCTGCCACGGGTGGCAGTGAACAGCTCGTCACGGATGGGATCGTAGACAACGGCTTGTTCGGTCTTACCCTTGACGCGCAGAGCGATGGAAACGGCAAAGTGCGGAATGCCTTTGACCAGGTTGGTCGTGCCATCCAGTGGGTCGATGATCCATTGGTAGTCCGGATTGGTACCGGCAATCTCGCCAGACTCTTCAGCAACGATGCTGTGTTCCGGGTAAGATTTTTTGATGGTGTGAATGATGGCCGCTTCGGCGTCACGGTCAACGTTGGTCACGAAGTCATTGCTGCCTTTCTGGATAACCTCGATGTTCTCGGGTTGAGAAAAGGCTTTTACTACTACTTGACCGGCGTTGCGCGCAGCGCGCACGGCGATATTCAGCATCGGATGCATAGGTTCACCACTGGATGTTAAAGAACGGGGGATAAAAGGACGCGACATCTTACCAAGATATTCGGGAATAGCAACTGCTATGCCCTCATTCGGTCAGGGTGGTGACTGACAGATCTGACGGCTCCAATAAAGACCTGTAATCAACTAGTCTTATCGCGACAGCCGGATAACAGGCTGTGGTGAGCATAGGGATATGAGCCATGAATCTGTCATTAGTCAGTCAGAAACCGTCGTCGCCGACGACTCTGGGTGTGTTGGCCGCACTGCGTGCCGCCAGCGAAGAGAGCGATTATGTCACCGAGGTCCGGGTGGCGCAGCCCCAGCAGTGGCAACCGTCGAAGGACGAAGCGGCGATCCTGCTGCTGGAAGAAGAGGGGGCTGCCTGGCCTGTTCCGCTCTGGCCAGCAGGAGGCAGTGCACTGGGATTGCCGGTGCTTCCCCTGTTGGTGCATCGACAGTATGAACATGCTCCACAGGGGCCGGATGTCCGGGATCCGCATTTTTATTTTGTCTCCAACGGCATTCTGCTGGATGAGGCCGAACTGGCGGATCCTGCCTGCAGCCTGGCGCTGCAAAGCAAGTTTGAATCCTATTTCCCGCTGCTTTCCCGTCTTATCTTGCTGCGCCAGCGCCAACCAGGGGTACTGAGCAGCTAATCATCTCCCCCTCGATGCGGGCTGTTCAAGCGGCACAATATTTGTCATAACTGACCGACATTGTGCCGCTTTGCTATGGCCTGCGCAGCGGCTCACTGTGTGTTCGTCGACGGAGGTGACATGAAGGTTTATGAGCTGAGGCGAGCCCCCAATGCCCGTCGGGTCAGAATGTTTCTGGCGGAGAAGGGGATCGAGATGGAATATCAACAGGTCGATCTGGGGGCGGGGGAAAACCTGGCGCCCGCCTTTTTGACCAAGAACCCGGCCGGGCGCATTCCTGTGCTGGAACTCGATGACGGAACCTGTCTGAGTGAAACCCTGGCCATCTGCCGCTATTTTGAAGAGCTTCACCCCGAACCGAACCTGTTTGGCTGCACCGCGCTGGAGCGCGCCACCATAGAGATGTGGAGTCGCTTCATCGAGTTCAACCTCTGGTTGCCGATCGGTATGGCGTTTCGTCATATCACCGGTTTTTACAAAGACCGGGAGCGGGTCTTCCCCGAATGGGGGGAGGAGTGCAAGCAACAGGCTCAGATCTGGTTTGACAAGCTCGATGCCCGTCTTGCCGAAGTGCCCTATATTGCGGGGGAACGCTTCACCATCGCCGACATTCTTGCCCTCTGTACCATTGATTTTGGCAAGGTGGTCGGCCTGCGCATCACCCCCGAACAGCCCCATTTGCAGGACTGGCATGACCGGGTGAGTGCCCGGTCCAGCGCCCAGGCCTGATCCTTTCCCCTGAACGTTCAAGGAGTCCAAGATGATAGAGTTGTACACTGCCGCCACGCCCAACGGGTTCAAGGTGTCGATCGCCCTCGAAGAGCTGGGGCTGCCCTACAAGGTCATTCCCCTTGATTTCTCGACCATGGAGCAGAAGAAGCCCGAGTTCCTGGCCATCAACCCCAATGGCCGCATCCCGGCCATCGTCGATCGGGACAATGGTGACTTCGCGGTGTTCGAGTCCGGCGCCATCCTTATCTATCTGGCGGAAAAAACCGGCAAGTTGCTGCCGCAGGATCCCAAGCGTCGCTCCCAGGCCATCCAGTGGCTGATGTTCCAGATGGGGGGCGTCGGTCCCATGATGGGGCAGGCCAACGTCTTCTATCGCTATTTCCCCGAGAAGATCCCGGCCGCCATCGAGCGTTACCAGAAGGAGGGGCGACGCCTGTTCGAGGTGCTCGACGGTCATCTGGCACACCATGAGTATCTGGCGGACGAGTACAGCATCGCCGACATCGCTACCTGGCCCTGGGTGCGCATCCACGACTGGAGTGGTATCTCCATCGAGGGGTTGGTGCATTTGCAGGCCTGGATGGCACGCATGGAAGCCAGGCCCGCCTGCCAGAAGGGCATCACCATTCCACCGCGTAATGAGAGCCCCGAGGATCAGGTCAAGCGGGTGCAGCAGATGGTGACTCGCTGACGCCATCATGATGGCCCTGACGGGCCATCTTTTTTATTCCCCTTTGACTCCCCGTTGTTTGACGATCTGCATCGCAGTCGCTTTTTGTCTTTCAAATAAGCCATTTATCAAAAATCAAAAGTCATTCTTCCTGATTAATTGTTATGTTATAACGCCATCTCTTTGGTTGATGAACATGAAGCTTGGATGGAAAGGATGACAAAAAAATGCACCGCAGCCGGGTGGTTCGCCCTGGCTCTGATGGCAGGAACGACTGCAGCCGACGGCAAACCGCTTGCCATGGTGGGGCCTTGGGAGATCCACAGTGTCGACCCCGCCAGCAACGGGGTCTTCTTTACTCGCATGCAGGTGGTGGAGACCCTGGTAGATGTCGATAGGAAAGGCAATCTGCAACCCGGGCTTGCCAGTGAGTGGTCGCGTAGCGATGACGGTCTGCAGTGGCGATTCACATTGCGCCCCGGGGCCCGTTTTCACGATGGCAGCGAGGTGAGCGCCGAGCATGCCGCTTTTGCCCTGCAACAGGCCTGGCGCAAGCCCGGCGTGATGACCAGCGCTCCCATTGCGTCCATCGGATCTGGAGATGGCGTCTTGAAGGTCACCCTGAGCGAACCCTTCGCCTCCCTGCCGGCCGTGCTGGCCCACCCCAGCACCCAGATCCTGGCGAAGGCCGCCTACGATGCCAAGGGGGAGGTAACTCAGGTGATAGGCTCTGGCCCCTACCGCATCACCCGCCTGCAACAACCCCAGCGGATAGAGACTGTGCGTTTCGACGGCTGGCAGGGGGCCAGGCCCGCAATCGAGGAGGTCAGCTACCTGACGGTGGGGCGTGCAGAGAGCCGCACCCTGATGGCCGAGAGCGGTCAGGCCGACATCGCCTGGGGGCTGGATCCGGTCAGCATCCGCCGCTTGCAGCAGGCGTCACGGGTCTCCATCGCCTCGGTCACCCTGCCACGGACCATCCAGCTCAAGCTCAATGGCGCCGATCCCCGTCTGAGCGATCCGGTGGTGCGCCGTGCCCTGAGTCTCGCCATCGATCGTCGTGGTATGGCAGCCGCCCTGCTGCGGGATCCCGAGATGGCGGCAACCCAGCTCTTTCCTCCCACTCTGGGGGAGTGGCACCAGCTCGGGTTGACGCCGCTTGCCTATGACGTCAAGGCGGCCCGGGCGGCCTTCGCGGCGGCAGGCTGGCAGCCGGGGGAGGACGGTGTGCTGCGCAAGGGGGAAGAGCGCTTCGCCCTGACCCTGCGTACCTTCCCTGACCGTCCGGAGCTGCCGCTTCTCGCCACGGCACTGCAGGCGCAGTGGAAGGCGGTGGGGGTGGATCTCAAGGTGGCGGTGGGCAACTCGAGCGAGATCCCGGCGGGCCATCAGGACGGCTCGCTCCAGCTTGGTCTCTACGCCCGCAATTATGCCCTGGTACCGGATCCCCTGGTCACGTTGCTGGGGGACTTGGCCCCTGCCGGTGCGGACTGGGGGGTGATGAACTGGCACTCCCCGGCCATGACGCAAACACTGACCCGCCTTGCCACGCAAGCCTTGTCGCCCACAAACGCCGCTGCGGCTCGCCGGGAGATAGCCACGACACTGCAACAGGAGTTGCCGCTCCTGCCCATCGCCTGGTACCGCCAGAGCGCGGCGGTCAGTCGGGGGCTGGAGGGGTTTGAACTCGATCCCCAGGAGCGCAGCTATGGCCTGGACAAGTTGACATGGAGCGCACGATGACAGCGACACCCTTGTCTCGCGTCATGGGGATACTGGGTCAGCGTCTGGTGCAGGCGCTGGTGGTTGCCCTGCTGGTGGCCGGACTCTGTTTTCTGATGGTGCAGTCCCTGCCCGGAGACATCGCCTTTCGCATCGCGGCGGGTCGTTATGGCTATGACTATGTCACCGCCGAGGCGGCCAACGCGGTGCGCAGCGAGCTGGGGCTGGCCGGCTCGGCCCTTGCCCGTTTTGGCGACTGGCTGTGGGCCTTGCTGCAAGGGGATCTCGGCAGCTCCCTGGTGACGGGCGCACCGGTCGCCGCCGACGTGGGTCATCACCTGGGCGCCACCCTGACGCTCGCGAGCGCCTCCGTGGTGCTGGCGCTGGTGGTGGCGCTGCCGCTTGGCAGCCTGAGTGCGCTGCGCCCGGGGGGATGGTGTGATCGCCTGACCCTGGGCTGGAGCGTGCTGATGCGTGCGTTGCCCCCCTTCTTGCTCGGCCTGGTGCTCATGGTGATGCTCTCGGTGGAGCTGGGCTGGGTCAGTGCGGCAGGGCACGGGGAGGGGAGCAACCTGCTGCTGCCCGCCCTGACCCTGGGATTGGGGCTCTCCGGCGTGCTCTCCCGGGTGGTGCGTGAAAGCGTGCTCACCGTGGTGCAGTCCGGTTATTACCGATTTGCCCTCACCAAGGGGCTTTCGCCGGCCCGGGTTTTCTGGCGCCACGGTCTGCGCAACACCGGGGTCAGCATCATCGCCTACACCAGCGTGCAACTGGTGCTGCTCATCGAGGGGGTCGTGGTGGTCGAGAGCCTGTTTGCCTGGCCCGGGATCGGCCATGCGCTGGTGCACGCCATCTTCTGGCGCGACATCCCCATGGTTCAGGGGACCGTGCTGGTGCTGGCGGTGCTCTTCGTGCTGCTCAATACCCTCACCGATCTGCTTTGTCTTGCCATTGACCCCCGTGGTCCCAAGGAGTCCTGATCATGTCGTTGTCTGTCAAAACGGGGCTGGGCCTGCTCCTGCTGGTGGTGTTGTTTGCCCTGCTGGGCCCCGTGCTCTGGCCCGATCCGGCGGCTCAGGATCTGGCACAGTTTCTGGCTGATCCCTCCTGGCAGGAGCCCCTCGGGCGGGATCAGATGGGGCGCAGCCTGATGGCGCGCCTCGCGGCGGCGACCCGGCTCTCCCTGCTGCTGGGACTGCTGTGCGTCATCACGGCGGCGCTGTTGGGGTCATTGCTGGGCTGGCTCTCGGCCTGGCGCGGCGGCTGGGTCGACGGTCTGCTGCGCAGCCTGGCCGACGGCGTGCTGGCCCTGCCAGGCCTGTTGCTGGTGCTGCTCTTCTCCGCCATGGCCCAGGGTGGCTTTGCCATCCTCTATCTCGGCTTGGCCATGGCCCAGTGGGTGGAGTATTACCGGGTGGTGCGTGCCCGCAGCCGGGGGCTGCTCGCCTCGCCCCAGGTGGAGGCGTCCCGTCTGCTGGGATTCGGCCATGCCCATGTGGTGCGGCGCCATCTCTGGCCCGAGCTCGCCCCCCAGTTGCTCACCATGATGGCCTTCGGCCTAGCGGGTGCCATTCTAACCCTCTCTACCCTGGGCTTTGTCGGAGTGGGCATTCAGCCGCCAACGCCGGAGCTGGGGCTGATGATGACGGAGGCGCTGCCCCACTATCAGGAGGCTCCCCGTCTGCTACTGGCCCCCATTCTTGTCATGGGGCTGATGTTGCTGGCCCTGGTGCTGCTTCATCAGACGCGCGGCCTTGACATGCCATCTTCACAAGGAGCCACCTCATGACGGCCATTCATATCAAGGGGTTGCAGGTCGATGATGGCCAGAAAACCCTGTTGCAGGCGCTGGATTTCACCATTCATCCCGGCACCGCCCTGACCCTGATCGGGGAGAGCGGTTCGGGCAAATCCCTGTTGGCTCATGCCCTGATGGGCACGTTGCCAGCCCCCCTGACAGGCCGGGGCGAGATGGTGTCGGGTGGCCGCCATCACAACCTGGCCGACACGCCTCGCCTGCGCACTCTCTGGGGGCGGGAGCTGGCGATGCTGCCCCAGGAGCCGGTGCTGGCGCTGGATCCCACCATGGGGTTGCTTGCCCAGGTGGAGGAAGGGTGGCTGCCAGGCGGCAAGGAGGCCCGATCGCGGGCCCGTGCCGCCCTCGAGCGGCTTGGACTGGCCGGGCGGGAGGGCGCCTTTGTACACCAGCTCTCGGGAGGCATGGCTCAGCGCGCGGCCTTTGCCGCCGCCACCCTGGGGGAGGCCCGTCTGCTGGTGGCTGACGAGCCCACCAAGGGGCTCGACAGCCGGGCCGCAGCCAGGCTGGGTGCCTTGTTGCTGGGCTACCTGGCCCGTGGACGCCATCTGCTGACCATCACTCATGATCTCTCCCTGGCTCGCGCATTGGGGGGCTGGGTGCTGGTGGTCAAGGGAGGAGAGATCGTGGAGCAGGGGCCCGCCGAGCGTGTGCTGCACACGCCATCCCATGCCTATACCCGGGCCCTGCTGGCGGCGGAGCCCTCCGCCTGGCCCGAGGCGGCCGTCCCTCCTACCGGTGACTGGCTCATCCGCGGAAAGGGGCTTGCCATGGGATATGGGGCTCAACCCCTGTTCACGGGGCTGGACCTTGCCCTGGCGCAAGGGGAGCGAATGGCCATCATGGCGCCGAGCGGCGCGGGCAAGAGCACCCTCGGCAACGTGCTGCTGGGTCTGCAACGCCCCCTGCAAGGGGAGGTGCTGCGACGGGAAGGGGTAGCTCCCTGCCGCTGGCAGAAGCTCTATCAGGATCCGGTGCAGGCCTTTGCCAGCCGGGTACGCCTCGCCACCCAGTTCGATGATGTGCTGCGTCTGCACAGGCTGCCTCGCCATCGGCTTGTCGACTATCTGGCCCGGTTGGGGCTGGATGAACGGCTGTTGACGCGCCTGCCAAACCAGGTCTCGGGAGGGGAGCTGCAGCGGCTGTCGCTTATCCGGGCCCTGTTGCTGCGCCCCGTGCTGCTGTTCGCCGATGAGCCCACGTCCCGGCTCGATCCCCTGAGCCAGCAACAGACCATCGCCTGTCTGCTGGAGGAACTGGGAGAGATAGGCTGCGCCCTGCTGCTGGTGACCCATGACGAAGGGCTGGTCGGCAAGGTTGCTCCTCGTTGTCTGAGACTGGGGGAGGCGGGTACCCCCATGTTCGAAGGCGCGTCGGCCGAGGTGAGAAGAGTGGGGTAAAGAGGGGACAGGATGAATCCTTCCCCCATGATGAGATGACAGTGACGGGGCCTTGGGCCCCGTCGCATTAGAAAAACTTGGGTAAGCAGATTATAAAGTTTCGTTCGTTTTTTGTGATATGAATCACTAAGATTGTCGTAAGCCAGAGAGCGTCCTGCTGCTGGCGGGTGCGGGTCCTCCGCCTTGTTCCTCTTCAACGACCTTTGTCAGACACCTCCTGCAGATCCCTGCCCGGAGGGTGGCGGCTTTTTGATTTTTTTCGGACGACAGTATGTATCGGCACAGCTTCTATCCCCTGTTTTTCCTGACCATTCTGATGGTCGCCGTGGGTCAGATGACCCAGACCCTTTATGTGCCCTCCATTCCCATGATGGCGGGGGACTTCCATGTGGCCTCCGGCCAACTGCAGGCGGTGATGGCCTGCTACCTCATTCCCTACGGCCTCTCCCAGTTCGTTTATGGCCCCTTGTCGGATCGCATCGGTCGTCGCCCTGTGCTCATCATCGGCATGATGATCTTCCTGGTCGGCACCCTCACCATCCAGCTGATCCCGAGCTTCACCGCCTTGCTGGCGGGCAGCCTTATCCAGGGGCTGGGCACCGGGGCAGGGGGCGCCATGAGCCGGACCGTGATGCGCGACCGTTACAGTGGCGCCGAGCTCAACCGTGCCAACAGCCTGGTGAGCATGGGGGTCATCTTCTCCCCTCTGCTGGCACCTGTGCTGGGCGGCTGGCTCACCGAGCTGTTCAACTGGCGTGCCGGCTACTGGTTCCTGTTCGGTTTTGGTGCCCTGACCACCCTGGCGTTGCTGGCCTGGTTTGGCGAGACGCTGCCAGCATCCGCCCGCCAGCATTCGCTGCGGGTGGGCGCCGCCTATCGTCATGTGCTCGGCAACCCGCGCTTTCAGGGCAACCTGCTCTGTCTGATGGCCACCTTTGCCGGCCTCGCGGTGTTCGAGGCGGCGGCCGGGGTGTTGCTGGGGGACGTGCTCAAGCTGAGTGCCCGCACCGTCAGCGTGCTGTTCGTGCTGCCGCTGCCCGGTTATCTGTTCGGCGCCTGGCTTTCCGCCAGACTGAGTTTTCGCCTGAGCCAGGGCAAGCTGATGCGCCTTGGCATCGCCTTCCTGGCCCTGGGGTCGCTCATCATCCTGGTACCCGGGCTGCTCGGCATGGTGAGCGCTGCCTCCCTCGTGGGCGGGGCTGCGGTCTACTTCATTGGCAGCGGCATTCTCTATCCGACCGCCACCTCCTGTGCCATCGAGCCCTTCCCGGGCCAGGCGGGTACCGCGGGAGCCGTGCTCGGGGGCATGCAGAATCTGGGGGCTGGCGTGGTAACCCTGCTGGCCGCCAGCTTCCCGATGACGGGGCAGGTGACCCTGGGGGCCATCATGACGGTGATGGTGCTGATCGTGGCCTTGAGCTTTGTGTGGCTGCGCCACAACGGCGCGCCCCACGAGCAGATGGCCGTCTGACACGGCCAAGAGCCCGCTCCGTTGGCGGGCTTTTTACTGCCTCCTGCCGGGTGGCGAGACGCCGCAGGCGAGTGGAAGGGGGTTGCCGCGCAGGCAAAGAAAAAGCCCGTCGTGATGACGGGCTTTTTTGGGTAGGTACCCCGGAGATGCCGTTGCCGGTTTGGGCCCTTGAACCGTCGGTTCAAGGCGGAGATCTAATCTGGCCGCAGGCTTCTCGGTCGGGCCGAGCATGCTCAATAGCCAGAAGGCAGACCCCCTGTTTGGTATGAATATCGGCTCGGGGACTTGAACCGGCTGACAAACACTCCAGGGAATTTCAAAACTCGGTGCGATTAGGGCTGTTGCGCCTCTTCGCTGGATTCACCGTATTGTCCGTGCTCGATCAAGGCGGCTTCGATGGTGCGTTGCAGCATCTTGATCCGCTTGTCCATGGTCTCAGAGTATTGGTGGTTTTTCTCTTTTTCAAGGCAGAGCTCATGACAGAAATTGAGCGCTGCCATGACGGCCAGCTGTTCGTTGCTGGAGACCTTGGAACGTTGACGAAGCTCGATGAGCTTGTCGGTCAGCTGGTCGGCGGCCTGGCGCAGGGCATCTTGTTGTCCCAAGGGACAGGACACCTTGTAGGGACGTCCCAGAATGACGATTTCTACGGCCTCTATGCTCATGCCTTCCTCAATACGGCGGGGCTGATTTCCGCCTTTATCCACGTGGACAACTGGGCGGGACTATATAGCGCAGATGCAGAAGTTTCAAGGCCTTGCTGGCTCTGGCTGGGGGAGAATGCTAGGATCTCGGCCATAAATTCTGCATATTTGCCTGAACTTTGAGCGGATCCTAGATGAGCAAAACAACCCCCCTGAAATACGCCGCCGTGGCGGACCTGATGGCACAGCACGACCTCATGGCGACGGCCGTCGAGGCCCATGGCGTGATCTGCGGCCTGGTGTGCGGTGGCGTGGCCCTGGACGACAAAAGCTGGCAGCCCCATTTCAATGATCTGATCAACGACGGTTTCGGTCTGCCGGCACCGGTGCGCCAGGTGATGACCGACCTCTATCACGAGGTGATCGAGAGCCTGATGGCACAAAAGGGCGTCGAGCTGCTGCTGCCAAGCGACGAGGCGCCGCTCGATGAGCGCATCGACTCGCTGGTGGACTGGTCCCAGGCCTTCCTGGCCGGCTTTGGCGTGGTCCAACAGGAGCTCTCCAAGGCATCCGAAGAGCTGCAGGAGATGATTCAGGACATCGCCAGCATCACCCAGGTCTCTGCCGAGTTCGATCAGGAAGATGAAGAGAACGAAGCCTCCTTCCTGGTGCTTTACGAACACGTGCGCCTCGGGGTCATGATGGCGTTCGAGGAGTTTGGCAAGCGCCCGGCTGCACCGAGCATGCCGCCGACCCTGCACTGATCTGCCCGCCCACCGGGTCAATGAAAGAGCGCATCACGGCGCTCTTTCTGTTTTACAAGGGGCGAGAGCAGGGGAGGCACTCTGCTAACCCATGGTGCCAAAGCGGTTTTTTGCCCGTGGCTTCGCATCCCGTCCGCCACCTTTGTGGTAGGATTGGCCCACGTTTTTTCGCCTATGCCCTCTTCTCATGTCTCAATCTGATCTGGTTCACGTCGACGTGGCTATCGTCGGCGGTGGTATGAGCGGTGCCGTGCTGGCCTTCTCCCTTGCCGCCCTGAAAGGACAGGATGGCGCCCCCCTGCAGATCCTGCTGCTGGAGGCCAGTGCGCCCGAGCTCAATGCTCATCCCGGTTTCGATGCCCGTGCCATCGCGCTTTCCGCCGGTACCTGCGAGGCGCTGGCCCGTCACGGCCTCTGGCCGCACCTGGTACCCCACTGCTCCCCCATCACCCATATCCATGTGTCGGATCGGGGCCACTGTGGCCAGACCCGGCTGTCGGCGGCGGAGTATGGTCTACCCGCCCTCGGTCAGGTGATCGAGCTGTCGGCGGCGGGCATCGTGCTGCAAGAGGCGATCGCCGCCTGCCCGCAGATCCGTATGTTGTGCCCGGCCAGGCTTGAGGCCATCGACCCCGACGAGGCGGGAGTGACGCTCGCCCTGGAGGGCGGCGCGCGCTACCGCACCCGGCTGCTGGTGGCGGCCGACGGGGGCCACTCCTTCGTGCGCCAGCATTTCAAGATGCCGGTCAGTCGCCACGATTATGGCCAGAGCGCCATCATCGCCACCGTCAAGACCGCCGAGGATCCCGCCGGACGGGCCTTCGAGCGCTTCACCGATGGAGGGCCGCTGGCCCTGCTGCCCATGCAGGACGGCCTCTCTTCTCTGGTGTGGAGCGTGCCGCGGGACGAGGCACAGGGGCTGCTTGCACTGGATGACGCCGCCTTTCTCGCCCGTCTGCAGCAGGCTTTTGGCTGGCGCCTCGGGCGCATCGAGCGTACCGGCGTGCGCCACCTCTATCCGCTGGTGCTGACGGTGGCCGACTACCCGCTGGCCCAGCGCACCGTGCTGGTGGGTAACGCCGCCCACCTGCTGCACCCCATCGCCGGTCAGGGGTTCAACCTCGGCATGCGGGATCTGGACGTGCTGACCCGGACCCTGGCCCGTGCGCTCGCGGCGGGGGAAGACATCGGCGGCTTTGAGGTGCTAAGCGGCTACTGGCAGCAGCGGCGGGACGATCAGGCCCAGACCGTCTGGCTCACGTCCTCCCTGGCCCAGCTCTTCTCAAACCATCACGCTCCCCTGGTGGTGGGCCGCAATCTGGCGCTCTCCCTGATGGGCAGAGTGCCCTGGCTCAAGGCACCGCTCGCCTCCCGCACCCTGGGATTCGTGGGCGAGGTGTGCGGCCAATAAGCGCTGTCGCCCCGGCGGCAAAGACGATTTCGAGCAAGAGGCACGCCTGTGGGCGTCGCCTCGCAGATCCTGGCGACCCGCCCGGAAAGGACACAAGAGAATGCAGATGCAAGATGTGGATGTGGTGATCGTGGGGGGGGGCATGGTGGGCCTGGGGCTCGCTGCCGCCCTCAAGAACCGGGCGATCAAGGTGGCCATCGTGGAAGGCCGGCTGCCCGATGCAACGCTCGGTGAGACGCCGGACAACAGGGTCAGTGCCCTGAGCCTCGCGAGTCAGCACATCCTGCAAGGGGTCGGCGCCTGGGACGGCATAGTGGCGCGCCGCCTGCAGCCCTACGAGAAGATGCAGGTGTGGGAGCAGGACAGTTTCGGCCACATCGATTTCGATGCTGCCAGCCTGCGTCAGGGGGCCCTTGGCCACATCGTCGAGAACCGGGTGATCCAGCTTGCGCTGCTGGACGCCATCGCGGGGGCCAGCAATATCCAGATGCTGACCCCGGCCCGGGCCACCAGCCTGCAGTGCGGGCCAGCGGGCGCCCTGCTGCTGCTGGAAGATGGCCAGGCCCTCTCGGCCAAGCTGGTGGTGGCCGCCGACGGCGCCCACTCCTGGGTGCGCCGTCAGGCCGATATCCCGCTCACCAGCTGGGATTACGGTCATCACGCCCTGGTGGCGACGGTGCGTTGTGCCGAGCCCCATGAGGCGGTGGCGCGCCAGATCTTCACCCCCCAGGGGCCGCTCGCCTTCCTGCCCCTGTGGCAGCCCGACCTCTGCTCTATCGTGTGGTCTGTGCCCGCGGCCCGCGCCGAGGCGCTCTGCGCCCTGGATGACGACGGCTTCAACCGCCAGCTCACCGCCGCCTTTGATGGGCGCCTCGGGCTGTGCAAGGTGGAGGGGGCTCGCAGCGCCATTCCGCTCACCGCCCGCTACGCCCGCGACTTTGCCCGCGAGCGCCTGGTGCTGGTGGGGGATGCGGCCCACACCATCCACCCGCTGGCGGGGCAGGGGGTGAATCTGGGCTTGCTGGATGCCGCCGCCCTGGCGGAGCAGATCCTCATTCATCACGGCAAGGGCGCGGACATCGGCCTGCTCGCCAACCTGCGGGGCTACGAGCGCTGGCGCAAGAGCGAGGCGGCGCGCATGCTGGCGGCCATGGAGGGGCTCAAGCGACTGTTTGCGGGCAGCAACCCCCTCAAGAAGCTGGTGCGCGGGGTGGGGCTTCGCGCCGTCGACGGTCTTGGCCCCCTCAAGCAGGGCATGATCCGGGCCGCCATGGGGCTGGATGGGGAGCTGCCCACCCTGGCCAAGGGTGAAAAAATCTAATCTTACCCCGGGGTTTTAACAAAAAAACTAATCTGACAGGGCGAGATGACCCTTTGGGGGGTCAGCCTTTAATGTTGGCGAGAAGCGAAACGTTTTTCTGTAAATTGTGACGGGACGGTAAAAATCAACATTAAATCCCGCAATGGCGCGGTTTTGGCTGTTTTTATCACTGTTTTTGCCTTAGTGTCTGGTGTCAGTGAGTCGGGTGAGGATTAGTTTTTTTTGAGCGGTGCCCCGGCACGCTTGTCATATAATCCGCTCCGTTCAAGGAATCACTCCTGCCCGCCCGGGCGGGAACGAGCACAGAGCTTGTGGTCCGTAGTTCCCGACGAGCCGGGGCGGATTGCGAGTGTTGTCGCGAACGCTTAAGGAAACACAGCGATGATCCAGACTACTGTATTGCATCCGAAACACCTGGAAGCGGGTGCCAAGATGGTGGACTTCCACGGTTGGGAGATGCCCATCAACTACGGTTCCCAGTTGGAAGAGCACCATGTGGTGCGCACCGATGCAGGCATGTTCGATGTCTCCCACATGACCATCGTCGATTTGACCGGCGAGCGGGTCAAAGCCTTCCTGCAACACCTGCTGGCCAACGACGTGGCCAAACTCACCGTCCCCGGCAAGGCCCTCTACAGCGGCATGCTCAATCCGGAAGGCGGCGTCATCGATGACCTCATCACCTACTTCCTGACCGATACCTTCTACCGCCTGGTGGTGAACTCCGCTACCCGCGAGAAGGATCTGGCCTGGATCCGCCATCACGCCATCGACTTTGCCGTGAGCGTGACCGAGCGCCCCGAGCTTGCCATGATCGCGGTGCAGGGCCCCCACGCCAAGGCCAAGGCGGCCAAGGTGTTCACCCCCGAGCAGAATGCGGCGGTCGAAGGGATGAAGCCCTTCTTCGGTGTGCAGGCCGGGGATCTCTTCATCGCCACCACCGGCTACACCGGCGAAGATGGCTACGAGATTGTGGTTCCCCAAGAGAAGGCGTGCGATCTGTGGCAGGCCCTGCTGGACAACGGCGTGGCCCCTTGCGGCCTGGGTGCCCGTGATACCCTGCGCCTGGAAGCGGGCATGAACCTCTACGGTCAGGACATGGACGAGTCAATCTCTCCGCTTGCCGCCAACATGGCCTGGACCCTGGCCTGGGAGCCTGCCTCCCGCCAATTCATCGGCCGCGCCGCCCTGGAAGCCCAGAAGGCCGCCGGCAACCAGCCCAAGCTGGTGGGTCTGGTGATGGAAGAAAAGGGCGTGCTGCGTGCCGGCATGCCGGTCACTTTCACCAGCGAGAGCGGCGAAACACGGGAAGGGGTGATCACCTCCGGCTCCTTCTCGCCCACCCTGGGTTACAGCATTGCCCTGGCGCGGGTGCCCCGCGATATCGGCGAACAGGCCCAGGTGGAGATCCGCAAGAAGCAGGTCACCGTGAAAGTCACCAAGCCGGCCTTCGTGCGCAACGGCCAGCCGCTGGTGTAATCATTGATTGCGGCGAGGGTTGACCTTCGCCGCCCCATTTTTGTTGAAGCGATCCAAGAGCATAAAGGAAGCACAAATGAGCCATATCCCGAGCGAACTGAAATATGCCACCTCCCACGAGTGGGTCCGTGTTGAAGCCAACGGCGAAGCCGTGGTCGGCATCACCGAGCACGCCCAGGATCTGCTGGGGGACATGGTGTTCGTCGATCTGCCGGAAGTGGGCAAGCAGGTGAGCGCCGGTGAAGATTGCGCCGTGGCGGAGTCCGTCAAGGCCGCCTCCGACATCTACAGCCCGGTGAGCGGCGAGATCCTGGCCGTCAACGAAGAGCTGGAAGGCAGCCCCGAGCTGGTCAACTCCGACCCCTACGGCGCCGGCTGGCTGTTCCGCATCAAGCTGGACGACGCGGGCGAGCTCGCCAACCTGCTGGATGCCGAAGGCTACCAGAACGTGGTGGACGAAGAGTAATGCCCCCGGGCCCTGCCAACACAGCAGGGCCCACTTGTATGACTGCCATCCTGCGGCCATGGCGGTTGCAGGAAAGGCGCAGCCTTTGCGCCTTCGGGATGCCCTTGCCGCATTCCCCGTCTGCCCGCGGCGGACACAGAACATGAGTGGAGCCGGTATCGACCGGCTACAGGAACATCAGGTCTTGGTTATCAGGATGTCATGCCAGGACCTATTACCAGGAAATAGGGAAATGACCCAGTCACTGTTTGAACTCGAGCAAAAAACCGATTTCATCCGCCGTCACATCGGCCCGGGTGAGGAAGAACTGCGGGCCCTGCTCGCCACCGTGGGTGCCGAGAGCCTGGACGATCTGATTGAGCAGACGGTCCCCGCCGCCATCCGTCGTCCGGGGCCGCTTGGTATCGGCGCCCCCATGACCGAAGTGGAGGCCCTGGCCAAGCTCAAGGGCTATGCGGCCAAGAACCAGATCGCCAAGAGCTACATCGGCATGGGCTACCACGACACCCACGTGCCCCACGTCATCCTGCGCAACGTGCTGGAAAACCCGGGCTGGTACACCGCCTACACCCCCTATCAGCCCGAGCTGGCCCAGGGCCGTCTCGAAGCCCTGCTCAACTTCCAGCAGCTCACCCTGGATCTCACCGGCATGGATCTGGCGAGCGCCTCCCTGCTCGATGAAGCCACCGCCGCCGCCGAAGCCATGGCGCTGGCCAAGCGCATGGCCAAATCCAAATCCAACCTCTTCTTCGTGGCCGACGACGTTCACCCCCAGGTGATCGACGTGGTCAAGGAGCGCGCGGTCCACTTCGGTTTCGATGTGGTGGTCGGCCCTGCGGGCGAGGCCGTGAGCGAAGAGGTGTTCGGTGCCATGTTCCAGTACCCGGGGACCACCGGCAATGTGGCCGATCTGCGTTCCCTCATTGCCGCCGTCCAGGCCCAGAAGGGGCTGGCCTGCGTCGGGACCGACATGCTCTCCCTGCTGCTGCTCAAATCCCCGGGTGAACTGGGTGCCGACGTGGTGTTCGGCAGTGCCCAGCGCTTCGGTGTGCCCATGGGTTACGGTGGCCCCCACGCCGCCTTCTTCGCCACCCGCGACGCCTACAAGCGCTCCATGCCGGGTCGCATCATCGGCGTCTCCAAGGATGCCCGTGGCAAGAGCGCCCTGCGCATGGCCATGCAGACCCGCGAGCAGCACATCCGCCGCGAGAAGGCCAACTCCAACATCTGTACCGCCCAGGTGCTGCTGGCCAACATGGCGAGCTTCTACGCCGTCTACCACGGCCCGGTGGGGCTGAAAACCATCGCCTCCCGCGTGCACCGTCTGACCACCATCCTGGCGCTCGGCCTCACTGCCAAGGGCGTGACTCTCAAGCACGGAAGCTGGTTCGATACCCTCACAGTACTGACGTCGGACAAAGCTGCACTCATTGCCAAGGCCGAAGGGCTCGGCATCAACCTGCGCGCGGATCTGGACGGTGCGGTCGGTGTGTCCCTCTCTGAAACCACCACCCGAGGCGATGTGGCCGAGCTGTTCGACCTGTTCCTTGGGGGGGGTCACGGCCTCGATGTGGAGGCCCTCGACCAGGCCGCCCAGACGCATCAGGCGATCCCGCAGGATCTGCTGCGCACCGACGCCGTGCTGACCCACGAGGTATTCAACAAGTACCACTCCGAGACCGAGATGCTGCGCTACATCCACCGTCTCGAAGCGAAAGATCTGGCCCTGAACTACGCCATGATCTCCCTGGGCTCCTGCACCATGAAGCTCAACGCCACCGCCGAGATGATCCCGGTGACCTGGCCTGAATTTGGCAAGCTGCACCCCTTCGCGCCGCTCAAGCAGACTCAAGGCTACCAGCTGCTGCTGGCAGATCTGGAAGACTGGCTGGTGAAGGTGACCGGCTACGATGCGGTCTGCATGCAGCCCAACTCCGGCGCTCAGGGCGAATACGCGGGCCTCTTGGCCATCAAGAAGTACCACGAGTCTCGCGGCGAGGGGCATCGCGATGTCTGCCTCATCCCGGCCTCTGCCCACGGTACCAACCCGGCTTCCGCCCAGATGGCGGGCCTCAAGGTCATCGTCACCGCCTGTGACAAGGCTGGCAACGTGGATCTGGACGACCTGCGCGCCAAGGCCGCCGAGGTCGGAGACCAGCTCTCCTGCCTGATGGTGACCTACCCCTCCACCCACGGGGTGTACGAGGAGACCATCAAGGAGGTGTGCGACATCGTTCACCAGTATGGTGGTCAGGTGTACCTCGACGGCGCCAACATGAACGCGCAGGTCGGGCTGACGGCGCCAGGCTTTATCGGCGCGGACGTCTCTCACCTCAACCTGCACAAGACCTTCGCCATTCCTCATGGCGGTGGCGGTCCGGGCATGGGCCCCATCGGCGTGAAGAAACACTTGGCACCGTTTGTGGCCGGTCACGCCGTGGTCAAGACCGACAAGGAGAGCCGTGACAACGGCGCCGTGTCTGCCGCTCCGTTCGGTTCGGCCAGCATTTTGCCCATCAGCTGGATGTACATCGCCATGCTGGGGGACGAGGGGCTCAAGAAATCCACCCAGGTCGCCATCCTCAACGCCAACTACCTGGCCAAGAAGCTCGGCGAGTCCTTCCCCGTGCTCTATACAGGTCGCAACGGCCGGGTGGCCCACGAGTGCATTCTGGACATCCGCCCGCTCAAAGAAGCCAGTGGCATCAGCGAGATGGACGTGGCCAAGCGGTTGATGGACTACGGCTTCCACGCGCCGACCATGAGCTTCCCGGTGGCGGGCACCCTGATGGTCGAGCCGACCGAATCCGAATCCAAGCGCGAGCTGGATCGCTTCGTGGAAGCCATGACCGCCATCCGCGCCGAGATTGCCCGGGTGCAGGACGGTCACTGGAGCCTTGCCGACAACCCCCTGGTCCATGCGCCGCACACCCAGGACGACGTGATGGATGCAGAGTGGAACCGTGGCTACAGCCGCGCCGAGGCGGTCTTCCCATCCGACGCGGTGCGCGCCAGCAAGCTTTGGCCGTCGGTCAACCGTATCGACGACGTCTATGGCGATCGCAATCTGTTCTGCTCCTGCGTACCCACCGAGGATTACGCCAAGTAATCGCGGCGCCGTGAAGAGCTGACAGCCAATATGCACAAGGCCACCCCCAGGGGTGGCCTTGTTGTGTGCGGCGCCCGTGCGAACGGGCTACTCGCCCCGGCGCGCCGCCTCGATGGTGGCAATGTCAATCTTGTCCATCTGCATCATGGCCTCGAAGGCGCGTCTCGCTGCCTCGGGGTCGGGATCGCTTATCGCCTCGATGAGGACCTGAGGGGTGATCTGCCAGGAGATGCCCCACTTGTCCTGACACCAGCCGCACTCGCTCGCCTGACCGCCATGGTCGATGATGGCGTGCCAGTAGCGATCCGTCTCGGCCTGGTCCTGGGTGGCCACCTGAAACGAGAACGCCCAGTTGTGGCGGACCCCGGGCCCGCCGTTGAGGCCGAGGCAGGGGATCCCCATCACCCTGAACTCGACCGTCAGCACGTCCCCTTTCTTGCCGGCGGGATAGTCGGCCGGGGCCCGGTGTACGGCACCGACGGCGGAGTCGGGGAAGAGGCTGGCGTAAAACCGTGCCGCCTCCTCGGCATCCCCGTCATACCAGAGGCAAATCCTGTTCTTGACTGGTCTCATTGTGTCGCAGCTCCATCCTGGTGTTTGTCCTTCGACGCCTGTGAGCGGGCGCCCCGATGGGTATCCTGCCGCCCGCAGCGCTTGCTGCTTCGCTGGGTGACAAGCCAGCCTGTACGCCGTTTGCCACCCGCTTGGGGCTTGCATGATGAGGTCAAGTGTAGTGGCATGGGGATCCTGGTCACCAGGCCGGGAGCTGGCATGAAGGCCGCATCAAGAGAGGAGTCTGCCATGGACAGTACCCAGCGATTCTCGACCCGGGTCGAAGCCTATGTGAAATATCGACCCGGTTATCCCGCCGCCATGCTGGATTTTCTGGCAAGGGAGCTGGCCATGGGGCCAGAGGCCCAGGTGGCGGACATCGGCGCGGGCACCGGCATCCTGACCGCCCTGCTGGCCCCCCGGGTCGCGCGGGTCTGGGCGGTGGAGCCCAATGACGATATGCGGGCTGCCGCCAAACGGCTGCTTGCTCAGGTGGGGAACATCGGCTGGCTGCACGGCAGTGCGGAAGCCACGGGCCTGCCCACGGGGGCGATGGATCTGGTGACGGTCGCCCAGGCGTTTCACTGGTTCGATCGCGCGGCTTTTCGGCAGGAGTGCCAGCGGCTGCTCAAGCCCGGTGGCCAGGTCGCCCTCATCTGGAATGACAGGCTGACGAACACCCCGTTTCTCAAGGCCTATGAAGAGGGGCTGCACGCCTACTCGGGGGATTACGAGGAGGTCAATCATCGCAACCTCGGTGAGGCGGATTTTCGCGCCTTCTTCACCGGGGAGTACCGGCTCGATCGCTTCGAGAACAGCCAGCTATTCGATCTTGACGGGGTGCTTGGACGGCTCAACTCCTCCTCCTATGCGCCTGTGGCGGGCACGCCGGCCCACGACCAGATGACGGCGCTCGTTCGCCGCGAGTTTGCTCGCCACGCCGTTGACGGCAAGATAGCCTTCAACTATTGCACTCTGGTCTACAGTGGCCGGGTGTAGCCCCGTTCAGCGCTGACATCCGCAGTGAAAAGGCCCCCGCCAGTGATGGCGAGGGCCTTGTTTCATTTTGGCGGTCTGTATCCGGGCGATGCGAAAGAGACCGTCGCGCGGCGAAGGGGCGGTATCAGCCCTGATCGATGCTGAGAATGGCCATGGCCTTGGCCAGGGTATCGACCGATTCCTGATGCTTGCCCGCGTTGTGCAGGGTCTCTCCGTCCGCCCTCAACTGCTTCACCTCGGCCAGTTGCTCGGCACTGAGGGCGGGGCCTGCGGCCAGGGCGTCGTCTATCTTCTTCATGTCCATGGGGCAGTGGAAGGCGAGGGCGCTGCCGCAAAAGAGCAGGGCGGCCAACAACAGCATGAGTCTCATCTTTCGGATCTCCATGTGGGGTTCCCGTCAAGCATAGCCCCGCAGGGGGAGGGCATTCGGGTTGAAGGGGGCGGGAGGCAGGGGCTACCATGACCCTTTTATTGCGAGGAGGCTCCATGGCACTGACAAGGTTGCTGTCCCCCCTGACCAGTCTGGTGATCTTCATTCTGGGTCACGGTCTGTTCAATACCCTGCTGACGGTGCGTCTCTCCGCCGAGCAGGTGTCCGCCCAGGCCATCGGTCTGGTGTCGGCTGCCTATTTCGGCGGCCTGGTGCTGGGGACCTTCATCAATGCCCGCCTCATCACCCGGGTGGGGCATATCCGGGCCTATGCGGCTTATGCCTCCCTGCTCTGTTTTCTGTTTCTGCTGCACGGCATGGTGGTGGAGCCTGTCACCTGGGCGGCGCTGCGGCTGATCGGGGGGTTTGCCACCGGCGGCCTGTTCGTGGTGCTGGAGTCCTGGATGCTGGTCTCAAGCACCCCGGCGAACCGGGGGCGGTTGATGTCCCTCTACATGATCCTGCTGTACGGCTCACTCGCCCTGGGCCAGCTGCAGCTCAAGCAGGTGGACCCCATGGTGCTGACGCCGTTCGCCCTGTGCGCCATGGCGGCGACTCTCTCCGTGGTGCCTCTGGCTCTCTCCCGAGTGGCGACGCCGGCCATGGTGGCACCCCAGCCGGTGGGAATGCTGGAGCTGGTGCGCCTCACTCCGGCGGGAATGGGCAGCAGCTTTACCTCGGGCCTCATCCTCGGGGCCATCTATGGGCTGTTGCCGCTCTATTTCACCGACAGCGGTGCCTCCCTCTCCCAGGTGGCGGACATGATGGCGCTGGTGATCCTGGGGGGGATGTGTCTGCAATATCCTATCGGACGTGCATCTGATCGTTACGACAGACGGTTGGTGATCCTGCTGCTCTGCGCCCTGCTGACCCTGATCGCGTTGTGGATGGTGCTGCTGCCGGAGCCCTGGCGTGAGCCAGTCGAGGGGACTCTTGTCTTCCTGCTGGGGGGCATGGCGTTCTCCATCTATCCCTTGAGCCTCAGCCATGCCTGCGATGAACTGCGCCCGGATCAGGTGCTGGGGGCAAACCAGGGGTTGCTGCTTGCCTACAGCCTGGGGGCCATGACGGGTCCGCTGCTGGCCCCCTTTACCATGGCAACGTTCGGACCACAGGGGCTGTTCGTCTACTTTGCCCTGTGCGGTCTGCTGCTGTCGGCCTATCTCGGCTGGCGCAGGCGTAAGCGAGCCCCCATTCCGCTGACGGAGCATCAGGTTTTCATACCTGTGCCCCCCAACACCCCCATGACGGCGGAGCTGGAGCCAAGAACGGATCTGGAAGGGGAGGCAGTGCCGGCGAGCTATGCCGTGCCTGATGCAGAAGAGAGAGCGGTGAGTGAAGAGGGGCAGGAGAGGGACGCGCCGCAGGGGCGCTGAAGGCTGGCGACCCAACGACAGGGATAAAAAAACCGACTCCAGGGAGTCGGTTTTTTGTTGGGCGGTTATCAGGCGGTCACGGCATCGGCCTGGGTAGCTTGTGCTTCCGGCGCCGGGTTGCGAATGAGGTAATCAAACGCACCCAGGGCGGCGGTAGCACCTGCCCCCATGGAGATGATGATCTGCTTGAACGGTACCGTGGTGGCATCCCCTGCGGCATAGACGCCGGGCAGGGAGGTGGCACCCTTGGTGTCGATCTCGATTTCGCCAAAGCGGGTCAGGGCCACTTCGCTCCCCTTGAGGAACTCGGTGTTCGGCACCAGACCGATCTGGACGAAGATGCCGGCCACCGCCAGATGCTTGATCTCGCCGGTAGTGCGATCTTCGTAGTCCATGCCCACCACCTTGCTGCCGTCGCCGATCACTTCGGTGGTGCGGGCGCTCATGATGATGTCGATATTGCCCATGGAACGGGCCTTCTTCTGCAGCACATCGTCGGCACGCAGAGTATCGGCGAACTCCACCACGGTGACGTGCTCGACGATGCCGGCCAGATCGATGGCAGCCTCGATGCCGGAGTTGCCGCCACCGATCACCGCCACGCGCTTGCCCTTGAAGAAGGGGCCGTCACAGTGGGGGCAGTAGGCCACACCCTTGGTACGGTACTCGAGTTCACCCGGCACGTTCAGGTCGCGCCAGCGGGCACCGGTCGCCAGGATCACGGCGCGGCTCTTCAAGGTGGCACCGGAGGCGAGGTCCACGTTGACGTAACCATCCTTGCTGATGGCGGCGGCGCGCTGCTCGGTGATCACTTCCACGCCGTACTGCTTCACGTGCTGCTCCAGGCTGGCGGCCAGCTTGGGGCCCTCGGTGTAGGGCACGGAGATGAAGTTCTCGATGCCGACGGTGTCCATCACCTGGCCACCGAAACGTTCGGCGACAATGGCGGTGCGAATGCCTTTGCGGGCGGCATAGATGGCCGCGGCGGCGCCGGCTGGGCCACCGCCCACCACCAGCACGTCATAAGGCGCTTTTTCGCTCAGCTCTTGCGCCTTGCGCTCGGCAGCGCCGGTGTCGAGTTTGGCAACGATCTCTTCCAGCGAGATGCGGCCCTGGCTGAACGGCTGACCGTTCAGGTAGACGTTCGGGACCGCCATGATTTGACGCTCGTTCACCTCATCCTGGAACAGGGCACCGTCGATCATGGTGTGGGTGATGCCGGGGTTCAGGGTGGACATCAGGTTCAGGGCCTGTACCACGTCCGGACAGTTGTGGCAGGAGAGTGAAATATAGGTCTCGAAGTGGAACTCGCCCTTGAGGTTCTTCACCTGCTCCAGCACGGCCGGATCGGCCTTGGAGGGGTGACCGCCGCTTTGCAGCAGGGCGAGCACCAGGGAGGTGAATTCATGACCCATGGGAATGCCGGCAAAGTGCACGCGCGGGGCCTGGCCCTGGGGCGCGATGCTCATGGAAGGCTTGCGGGTATTGGTGCCATCGGTCAGGGAAATTTTGGGGGACATCTCGGCAATCTCGCTGGCCAATGCCAGGAGTTCGGCGGATTTGTCGCTGTCATTGCCGGACACGCTGATCTCGATGGGATTGACGATGTACTGCAAGTAACCGTTGAGTTGTTGTTTGAGGTTGGTATCTAACATGGTCGAATTCCTTCTTGCTGAATGCGGGTCGGCACGATGACCGGATACAGAAAACAGAGGTCCACACAGCAGACCGGCGCATTTTCTGAGGGCCGTAAACAAGACCGGCCCTTGAACGGGCCGGTCTTCAGAGCGGGGAGGCTTAGATTTTGCCTACCAGATCCAGGGACGGGGCCAGGGTGGCGTCGCCTTCTTTCCACTTGGCCGGGCACACTTCACCCGGGTGGGAAGCAACGTACTGGGCAGCCTTGACCTTGCGCAGCAGTTCCAGTGCGTCACGGCCGATGCCGCCAGCGTTGATTTCAACGATCTGGATGACCCCTTGCGGGTCGATGACGAAGGTACCGCGGTCAGCCAGGCCAGCTTCTTCGATCATCACGCCGAAGTTGCGGGTGATGGTGCCGGTGGGGTCGCCGATCATCGGGTACTGGATCTTCTGGATGGTGTCAGAAGTGTCGTGCCAGGCCTTGTGGGTGAAGTGGGTGTCGGTGGAGACGGCGTAGATCTCGACGCCCAGCTTCTGGAATTCGGCGTAGTTGTCGGCCAGGTCGCCCAGCTCGGTCGGGCAGACGAAGGTGAAATCAGCCGGGTAGAAGAACACCACGGACCACTTGCCTTTCAGGTCAGCGTCAGACACCTGAACGAATTTGCCATTGTGGTAGGCGGTGGCGTTGAACGGCTTGATTTCAGTGTTGATGTAGGTAGACATGTATTTGCTCCTTGGTGATGTACATATGCCTGTCTGGTGTTGAAGAGTCGTGCCAGACGAGGCGCTTAACTTTCGATGGAGTCATCATAGTGACTTTTTCTAATCGGTCAAAGCCACAATTTTGAATCACATAAATCTATTTATTAGATAGACCATCACAACTGTACCTAACATGAATATCTCAGGCCTTCGGAGATAACTCATTGTCGAAGTTCAATTTCTGTCCTGCATGTCACATTTTCAAGGGCTGGGCCGGATTTGTTTTCATTGCGTGAGCAGAGAAGGGGGCAGACGAGGCGGCGCAGTAGAAAAAAGAGGGATAAAAAAATCCCGGCGCAGTCGCACAGACAGGGCCGGGTCATCAAACAAGGAATGGCGATAAATATGCTTTACAGCAAAGACTAACTACGGGGTGTGCAAACTTGCAGACATATGAAGAGAAGATGGCGGGTGCACAATCCTCATCTCCTCTTCGGCAACCATTGCATAGTGGGCATCATAGTGTGATGAATGTCACAACGCAAGTTTTGTGGTGTAATTTTACAGTCAAATTGAAAGTGTTTCACTTAAATAGCCGTTAAATTAGGCTTAAAACGCTTTTATTGTAATTTTATTACAGAATTTTAAGATCAAAAGTCGGTTGGGGGCTCCTGCTCCTCCATCAGCTCCAGCAGATTGATGGCCACGGCGATGAAGTCCGACTCGGTGACGATGCCAACCAGCTTGCGCCCCTTGAGTACCGGCAGACAGCCATATTTGTGGCGCTGCAGATACAGGGCCGCCTCCTTGATGCCGGCGTGGGGATCCACGCTCGCCACCTGACGAGTCATGATCTCGTCGAGCTGGACGCTGTCGGTGAACTCCGCCTCCCGCTCGGGGTTGATCAGCAGCAGCTTGGATTCACGGGTGGCCAGGATGTCCGAGAGGGTGACCAGACCAAGCAGATGCTGGTGTTCATCGACGATGGGAACGTGACGGATCCGCTCCTGCTGCATCAGCTCCATCGCCTGCTTGACGCTGTTTTCCGGACCCAGGGTAAAGGGGTGTTCAGTCATGATCTCGGAGAGGGTCATCATGGTGGGCCTCCTTGTGTGTCTGCTTCCACCCTAGCCCAGCCCCCGTCGCCAGAACATGATCGGGGTCAATACAAAACCTTAAAGGTTTTTTAACGGGCCCAGCCTCACAAAATGGCCCGCTATCCCTTGTCTTCCTTGGGTTTTTAGTCTTTTGGGTTGCCTTGGAAGAGGGGGATAACTAGACTAGCCGCCGATTCCCCCGAGGTGAAAGATGCAAGTATCCGATTTTCATTTTGATCTGCCAGACGAGCTGATTGCCCGCTATCCCATGGCGGAGCGTACCGCTAGCCGCCTGCTGCAGCTCGATGGTCAAACCGGCGCCCTGCGCCACGGTCATTTTGTCGATGTGCTTGACCAGCTCAACCCCGGCGATCTGCTGGTGTTCAACAATACCCGTGTCATTCCGGCCCGCATGTTTGGCCAGAAGGCCAGCGGCGGCAAGCTGGAGGTGTTGGTGGAGCGCATTCTGGACGAGCACAGCGTGCTGGCGCACGTCCGCTCGTCCAAGTCCCCCAAGCCAGGTACCCGCCTCCTTCTGGATGGCGGTGCCGACGGCGTGCCCGTCGAGGCCGAGATGCGTGCCCGTCACGACGCTCTGTTCGAGATCCACTTCCTGGACCCGCGCCCTGTGCTGACCATTCTGGATGCCATCGGCCATATGCCGCTGCCTCCCTATATCGACCGTCCCGACGAGGATGCCGACAAGGAGCGCTACCAGACCGTCTACAACCAGAAGCCGGGTGCCGTGGCGGCGCCGACCGCCGGTCTGCACTTCGACGAGCCGCTGCTCGAGCAGATCCGTGCCAAGGGCGTGGAGATGGCCTTCGTGACCCTGCACGTGGGGGCGGGCACCTTCCAGCCGGTGCGCGTCGACAAGATTGAAGATCACCACATGCACTCGGAATACGCCGAAGTGCCCCAGGAGGTGGTGGATGCCATCGCGGCGACCCGCGCCCGCGGCGGTCGGGTGGTTGCGGTGGGGACCACGTCGGTGCGATCCCTCGAGAGTGCGGCCAAGGCGACCCTGGCCCAGGGCAAGCCGCTGGCGCCCTTCTTCAATGACACCGACATCTTCATCTTCCCCGGTTACGAGTTCCAGGTGGTCGATGCCATGATCACCAACTTCCACCTGCCCGAATCCACCCTGATCATGCTGGTCAGCGCCTTTGCCGGCTATGACAACGTGATGGCCGCCTATCAGGCCGCCGTGGCGGGACAGTACCGTTTCTTCAGCTACGGGGACGCCATGTTCGTCACCCGTCGCCGGGTGCAGGGTTAAGCCTTGCCCTTCAGAAGTCGTTCAGGCTCTGCTTGTCAGTATGCCGGCCGGCTTCATATTACCGGGCCCCTCGGGCCCTTTGTTGTCAGACTGTTTCTCTGACTGAATAGAGGTAGCAATGAAATTTGAATTGAAAACCACCGATGGGCGTGCCCGTCGCGGTCAACTGGTGTTCGAGCGTGGCGTGGTCCAGACCCCGGCCTTCATGCCGGTCGGCACCTACGGCACCGTCAAGGGGATGACACCGGAAGAGGTGCGTGAGACCGGTGCCCAGATCCTGCTTGGCAACACCTTCCACCTCTGGCTGCGCCCGGGTCAGGAAGTGATGCGCGCCCACGGCGATCTGCACGACTTCATGAACTGGCAGGGGCCCATCCTGACCGACTCCGGTGGTTTCCAGGTGTTCAGTCTGGGGCACATCCGCAAGATCACCGAGGAGGGGGTGCACTTCCGTCATCCCATCAACGGCGAGAAGATCTTCCTCGACCCCGAGAAGTCCATGGAGATCCAGTACGATCTGGGTTCCGACATCGTGATGATCTTCGACGAGTGCACCCCGTACCCGGCCACTTACGAGGAAGCGCGCAAGTCCATGGAGATGTCCCTGCGCTGGGCCAAGCGTTCCCGTGACAAGTTCGATGCACTCGGCAACAAGAACGCCCTGTTCGGCATCATCCAGGGTTCTGTCTACGAACCGCTGCGGGATGTGTCGCTGGACGGTCTCCTTGAGATCGGCTTCGACGGTTACGCGGTCGGCGGTCTTGCCGTGGGTGAGCCCAAAGAGGACATGCATCGCATCCTTGACCATGTCTGCCCGAAAATTCCGGCCGACAAGCCGCGCTACCTGATGGGGGTGGGCAAGCCGGAGGATCTGGTGGAAGGGGTGCGCCGCGGTATCGACATGTTCGACTGCGTGATGCCGACCCGCAACGCCCGCAACGGTCATCTCTTTACCACCGATGGCGTGGTCAAGATCCGCAACGCCAAGTACCGGGAAGACACCAGCACCCTGGATGCGGACTGCGATTGCTACACCTGCAAGAACTACACCCGTAGCTATCTGTACCATCTGGACAAGTGCAACGAGATCCTCGGTGCCCGTCTGAATACCATCCACAACCTGCGTTATTACCAGCGCGTGATGCAGGGTTTGCGGGACGCGATCGAGCAGGGTAAATTAGACGACTTTGTAACTGAGTTTTACCGTCGGCAAGGGAAGCCTGTGCCTCCACTGGCTGAAAATGACGTGAAATAACAACGACATATAAGTTAGTATTCAAATCTACATCAATAAGAGGTTGTTAAATGAGCATTATCTCCAAGGCGTATGCAGAAGGCGCGGCTCCGGCAGCACAGGGTGGTGGCATGGAAATGATCATCATGCTGGCCGTGTTCGGTCTCATCTTCTACTTCATGATCTACCGTCCCCAGGCCAAGCGTGCCAAGGAGCATCGCAATCTGATGAGCTCCCTCTCCAAGGGCGACGAAGTGCTCACTTCCGGTGGCCTGGTCGGCAAGATCGCCAAGGTTTCCGCCGACAGCGACTACATTGTGCTGGCCCTGAACGATCAGACCCAGGTCACCATCAAGCGTGACTTCGTCTCTGCCGTTCTGCCCAAGGGTTCTATCCAGTCCCTCTAATCTCCCGAGGAGCACAGCGTGTTAAATCGCTATCCGCTGTGGAAATACCTGATGGTGATCGTCGTGATCGCCATCGGTTTTCTATATGCAGCCCCCAATCTTTACGGCGAAGACCCGGCCTTGCAGGTCTCTGCCAGCCGTGGTGCCGAAGTCAAACTAGAAACCCTCGATCAGGTGAAGGAAACCCTCGACGAGGCGAAGATCCCGGTCAAGCATGCGGCGTTCGAGCACGGCTTCATCCTGATCCGTTTCAACAACACCGAAGACCAGCTCAAGGCGCGCGACATCGTGGCCAACAAGCTGGGCGACAATTTCATCACCGCCCTCAACCTGGCACCGTCGACCCCCGCCTGGCTTGAGGCCATCGGCGCGGCGCCCCTGAAGCTCGGTCTTGACCTGCGGGGCGGTGTGCACTTCCTGATGGAAGTGGACATGGCCGAAGCGCTGGCCAAGCAGCAGGAACAGATGGTGCAGGATTTCCGCGCCGAGCTGCGCACCCAGAAGATCCGCTACTCCGGTGTACGCCGGGTCGGGGATCAGGTGCAGGTGGTCTTCCGTGACGAGGCCGATCAGGCCAAGGCACTCTCCTTCCTGCGTCGCCAGAATGCGGATCTTGTCTTCACCACCGACCAGAAAGGGGATGACTTCATCCTGCTGGCCAGTCTGAGCGAAGCCAAGGTCAAAGAGGTGAAGAAGTATGCCCTCGAGCAGAACATCACCATCATCCGCAACCGGGTGAACGAACTGGGTGTGGCCGAGCCGTTGGTCCAGCAGCAGGGCGGCGAGCGTATCATCGTCGAGCTGCCGGGGATCCAGGACACCGCCCGTGCCAAGGAGATCCTGGGGGCCACCGCGACCCTGGAGTTCCACATGGTCGATGAGGCTGCCGATATCCAGGCCGCTGCCGCAGGCCGCGTGCCGCCGAGCTCCAAGGTCTACAACGATCGCAACGGTCGTCCCGTGGTACTGCAAAAGCGCGTGATCCTGACCGGTGACCACATCGTGGGTGCCCAGTCCGGTTTCGATGAATACAGCCGTCCCCAGGTCAACATCAAGCTCGATGGTCAGGGTGGCAACAAGATGGCCAACTTTACCAAGGACAACGTTGGCAAGGGCATGGCGACCGTCTTCATCGAGTACAAGCCGGTGGGGCAGCCTGGTCCGGACGGCAAGCGCAAGTTCCGCAAGCAGGAGGAGGTGATCAACGTCGCCACCATCCAGTCTCGCCTGGGTAGCCAGTTCCGCATCACCGGGATCGACAACGCCAACGAAGCCCACAACCTGGCGCTGCTGCTGCGTGCCGGTGCCCTGATTGCCCCCATCCAGATCGTCGAAGAGCGCACCATAGGCCCGAGCCTGGGTCAGCAGAACATCGACAGCGGGATGGAAGCCATCGGCTGGGCCATGCTGGTGATCGTGCTCTTCATGGGGATCTACTACCGTGCCTTCGGCTGGGTGGCCAATCTGGCGCTGACCATGAACCTGGTGCTCATCGTCGGTATCATGTCGATGATCCCGGGGGCCACCATGACCCTGCCGGGCATCGCCGGTATCGTGTTGACGCTGGGGATGGCGGTGGATGCGAACGTGCTGATCTACGAGCGTATTCGTGAAGAGATCCGCAATGGTCGCGGGGTGCAGCAAGCCATTCACCTGGGCTTTGATCGCGCCTTCTCCACCATCGCCGACTCCAACATCACCTCGCTCATCACCTGCGTGATCCTGTTCGGTATCGGTACCGGTGCCATCAAGGGCTTCGCCCTGACCCTCGGGATCGGCCTGACGGCGTCCATGTTCACTGCCATCACGGTATCCCGCGCCATCATCAACCTGGCCTGGGGTGGACGGCGCATCGACAAGCTGCCGATCTAAGGAAGAGACATGTTTCAAATTCTACATTTTGAAAAGCCCATCCCCTTCATGCGTTTCGCCAAGCTGGGTATGGTCCTCTCTGCTCTGGTAACGGTGCTCGCCCTCTACGTTCTGTACGATCGTGGCCTGAACTGGGGGCTGGACTTCACCGGCGGTACCACCATCGAGGTGGGGTTCCAGCAGTCGGTGAGCCTGGACAAGATGCACGAGGCGCTGGATCAGCAGAAGATTGACGGGGCGACCCTGCAGTTCTTCGGCTCCAGCCGTGATGTGCTGGTGCGCATGGCCCCCCAAGAGGGCGTCAAGGTCGAGCAGCAGGGCAACGAGGTCCTGGCGGCCGCCAAGCTGGTCGACGAGAGCGCCGTGCTCAAGCGTGTCGAGTTCGTCGGTCCCTCCGTGGGTGACGAGCTGGCCACCGACGGTGCCCTGGCCATGCTGGCCTCCATCATCTGTATCCTGATCTACGTGGCGGTGCGCTTCGAGTGGCGTCTGGCCACGGGGGGCATCCTCTCCCTGGCTCACGACGTGATCATCACCCTCGGCATCTTCGCCTACTTCCAGTACGAGTTCGACCTGACCGTGCTGGCGGCGCTGATGACGCTGGTGGGGTACTCCCTGAACGACACCATCGTCGTGTTCGACCGGGTGCGGGAGAATTTCCGCAAGGTACGCCGTGGGGACACCGCGGAGATCATGGATCTCTCCATGACCGAGACCCTGAGCCGGACCATCATCACCTCGGGGTTGACCTTCGTGGTGGTGGTGGCGCTGCTGCTCAAAGGCGGGCCTCTGATCCACGGTTTCTCCATCGCCATGGTGATCGGGGTGGCCTTCGGGACCTACTCCTCCATCTATGTGGCGAGCGCCTCAGCCATGTTCCTCGGGATCAAGCGGGAGCACATGCTGCCGACCCAGGTGGAAAAAGAGGGCGCGGATCAGCAAGAGATCCTGCCGTAACAGACAAGGGCGCCGCAAGGCGCCCTTTCTCTTGTGGCCGGGGTGAGTCATGATGCTCCCCACAACCCAGCATCCATTACCCAAAGCAAGGAGCAAGCCCATGCAACACAATCCCCGTTTTCTGGCCCTGGTAGAGGTCATCCGCCCGCAGGTGCAGGAAACCGATGTGCACCAGATCAAGCGCTGGCAGGATGAGGGCCGAGCATTTCATCTGATCGACGTGCGCGAAGAGAGCGAGTGGGCCAGGGGCCATCTGCCGGGGGCCACCTATCTCGGGCGCGGGGTGATAGAGCGTGACATCGAGACCCGGTATCCGGATCCCGACACCGAACTCTACCTCTATTGTGGTGGGGGATTTCGCTCCATCCTGGTGGCGGATAACCTGCAGAAGATGGGTTATTCCCGGGTCGTCAGCGTCGATGGAGGCTTTCGCGGCTGGAGCGATGCCGGATACCCTGTCGAATCCTGATTTATTTGAGGGAGAGGGGCTGCGCCACATGACAAACGGCCCCGTGATCTTTACCATATGCGGGGTCAAGCGTAAGCGTCGGAGTGTTCATTGAACGTCAGGATAGGGATTGGATACCTCACGGGTATCCTGTTGTTGCTCCCCTTGTGGGGTTGCAGCAGTAGCAGTCAGGTAAAAGCGCCTCAAGTTCCCAAGCCGCAACCCGCTTCACTGGTATTGGCGACCCCCTTGCAGGTCTCCTACCAGAGCGAGTTGGCGTTGGCGCGACTCGGGCAGATGCTCAGTGAAATGGAATTGACGACCGAACAGCGGGCAGAACTCTTCTATGAGCGTGCCGTGGTGTTTGACCGGGTGGGCTTGCGTTCCCTGGCGCGACTCGACTTCAACCGCGCCCTGCGGGAGAAGCCGGATTTTGCCGAGGCCTACAACTTCATCGGTGTCTATCTGGTTCAACAGCAGAACTACGACGAGGCCTATGAGGCGTTCGACTCCGCTCTGGAGCTCGCCCCGGATTACGACTACGCCTATCTCAACCGGGGAATCGCGCTCTATTACGGCAATCGCCCCGAGCTTGCCGCGGCGGATATGAAGCGCTTCTACGAGGCGCAACCAGAAGACCCTTATCGGGTGATCTGGCTCTATCTGGCCGAGCAGAAGCTCAACGGACCGGCGGCCATGAGCCGGATGCGCGAGCGGCTCAACAAATATGACGACGACGCCTGGAACTGGGATCTGGTGCGCCTCTATACGGGCGACATCAATGCCACCCAGTTGATGAGCAACGTGGTGAAAGGGGTCAAGGACAACAGGGAGCTCGCCGAGCGCCTGTGCGAGACCTACTTCTACCTCGGCAAGTTCGAGCTGGCCAAGGGTAACCGCAAGGAAGCCATCAGCTACTTCAAGCTGGCGCTGGCCAACAACGTCTATGACTTCATCGAGCATCGCTATGCCTTGCTGGAGCTGGAACTGATGGCGCGCAAGCCCCAGCCACCCGGAGCCCAGGGCAAGAGCGGCAAAGCGTGACTAAACGGGTTTGAACCCCATGAAAAAGGCCTCTTGACGAGGCCTTTTTGCTGTCTGGTGACACGGGTTGTACCGCTACTCCACCAGGCTCATGCCGGGGATCTGGCGCCAGTAACCGTTGCAGTCCCGCTCCTGCTGCAGGGGCAGGGGGGCCATCCCCTGTTCGTTGGCCTTGAAGCGCTCCAGCATCGTCAGGGTCTCCATGCCTTCGGGCGAGAGGCGCACCACATCCACCAGCCCCTCCATCCCCTTGAGCTCGTTGCCCAGGTTGTAGCAGTAACCGGACTGAGTCTGGATGCCGTTGAGGTTGAACACCTTCTGCCCCTCGCGGCTGCTGGCAAGTCGGCCGGTGGGGTAGTGGATGCAGGCCAGTTCGCAGTTGTCCTTGGGCCGGTCGAGGGAGCGGGCGGTGAAGCAGCGTGCCGAGTAGGCGAGCGGCAGATGACCATAGGCGAACACCTCCACCTCGAACTGCTGGCGCTCCCTGCCCAGATCCTGATTGAGCTGCATCAGCCAGTCGCGGGAGAGCTCCACCGGCATCACCCAGCGCTGCATTCCCTGTTTGAGCAGCATGCGCAGCACGTCGGCGTTGTAGGCGTTGATGGCGGGGCCGCAGACGAACGGCAGCCCGGCTTCACTGGCGAGCTGGACGGCCCCCAGATCGTTGGCCTCGATCATCAGCGCGCCGTTGTCGACCAGCCGCTTGACCTCCTTGAGCTCGGAGGGGGCAGAGATCAGCGCCAGCGTGGAGAGCACCGCCTGCCTGCCGGAGCCCGCCACCTGACGGGCGAGGGCAATCCAGTCATCCACTTTCAGTTCGCGCCGCTTGCTGCAGACGGTTTCCCCCAGATAGACGATGTCGGCCTGGCTGGCGGCGGCCGCCTGATAGAAGGCCTGGGTGTCGGCCTTGGGCCAGTAGAAGAGCAGGGGGCCGAGAGAGAATTTCATGAACAGGGCTCCTTATTGCCACTGGCGATGATAGGCACCGAGGGTGGTCTGGCTCCCCTCGGAGACGCGGGCGAGCTGGGCATCCCACTCAGCCTTGACTTGATAGGCCTCGGGGTTGGCCTGATAGGCGTCGATGGCGGCGCGCCAGACCCGGGTCACCTGCTCCACATAGGCGGGGCTGCGCTGGCGCCCCTCGATCTTGACCGACTGGATGCCGGTCTGGAACAGCTCGGGCAACAGGCCGAGGGTGTTGAGGCTGGTGGGCTCCTCCAGCGCGTGATAGGTCTGGCCATCCACCTCGAAGCGGCCCTTGCACAGGGTCGGGTAGCCGGCATTTTCCCCCGGGCCGTAACGATCGATCAGCACCTCGTTGAGGCGGGATTCGAGGCCGCTCGGGGTCTCCTCCCAGCGTACGAACTTGGCCGGTGAGCAGGCGCCGACGGTGTTGGGGCTCTCGCCGGTCATGTAGGAGGAGAGGTAGCAGCGCCCCTCCGCCATGATGCAGAGGCTGCCGAAGGCGAACACCTCAAGGCCGACGTCGGTCTCGCGGGCCAGCTGCCTGACCTGATGCATGGAGAGCACCCTCGGCAGCACCACCCGGCCGACGTTGAAGTGCTGCTGGTAGAAGCGGATGGCAGCGGCGTTGGTGGCGCTGGCCTGGACCGAGACATGCAGCTCCATGTCGGGATGGCGGCGGCTGGCATAATCGAGCACGGCGAGATCGGCGATGATCAGGGCATCGGCACCGAGCGCCACCCCTTTGTCCACGGCCTGCTTCCAACGGGCATCGGAGCCCGGGTGGGCAAAGGTATTGATGGCGATGTGCAGCTTGCGGCCATGCTGGTGGACATAGTCAACCGCTCTTTCCAGCTTGCTGTCGGTGAAGTTGAGCCCGGCGAAATGGCGGGCGTTGGTGTCATCCTTGAAGCCGATGTAGACCGCATCGGCCCCGTTATCCACGGCTGTCTTCAGTGCCGGCAGGCTGCCTGCCGGGCAGAGTAATTCCATCGGGTACGCTCCGAGAGGGCAAAAATGCAAAGTGGCCCGATTGTATTCATGCTTGCCCTCCCGCTTTTTGACCTGAGGCAGCTTTAGGTGGCTTTACCCTTCTTGAGGTAAGTGGACACAAGTTTGATTTTCAACAGGATCTTGCCGAAGGGGCTGTGCTTGAATGCGCAAAAAACTGGGAGTTTATCGTGTTTCAACATCTGCAACGTCGCCTGGTCGAACAGGCACCCCGTCTCTTGCGCCACCCCCTCAAGCTGGTGCCCTTCCCGCTGCAACAAAACCTGATGGAGGCCCTGCTGGGCAGGGTGTTCCGGGAGGCCATCGAAGAGGGGGAATTTGCGTTTCTTGCGGGCAAGTGGCTGAAAGTGGAAGTCAGCGATCTGGGGCTATGCTGGTTTATCAGCGAGCGGGAGGGAAAACTGGTGGTGGCAAGGAAGTGTGAGCACGCCGATGTCTGTTTCAGCGGCAATAGCCAGGATCTTGTTCTGATCGCCGGGCGCCGTGAAGACCCGGATTCCCTCTTCTTCCAGCGCCGGCTGAAGATAGAGGGGGATACCGAGTTGGGCCTGGAGGTGAAAAATCTGATGGACAGCCTGGATCTGGACGGGCTGGGATTGATGAAATACCCCTTGATGGATCTGGCGACCTTTATCGAGCGGGCCCGCGAGACGCACGTGCCCACTGCCGCGACAATGAGCTGAGCCGTTTTCTTGCCCGAGTGCTGCGGAACAGGTGAACTTGAGCCGCAGTACCCCACTGTCAGCGTGACCACGCAGGGTGGGGATGTATCATCTGCCTGTTTGTGCAGAAATGCCTGGTCGGAAGCGGTGCCAAAATAGCGATTGGTTATGTTACAATTGCGCGCCATTTTTGACTGAAGATTGACTGGGCATGTTGGATCAGATTCGTATCGTGTTGGTAAACACCTCTCACACCGGCAACATGGGATCCGCGGCGCGGGCCATGAAGACCATGGGGCTGACTCAACTGGTGCTGGTCGATCCCCAGGCCCAGCCTGATGAGGAGGCCGTCGCCCTGGCGGCGGGGGCCAGCGATATCCTGGCTCGCGCCCGAATCGTGCCGACCCTGGACGAGGCCATTGCCGACTGTGGTCTGGTCATCGGCACCAGTGCCCGTTCCCGGACCTTGAGCTGGCCCATGCTGGATCCCCGTGAAGCGGGCGAGAAGCTGGTTGCCGAGGGCATGGAGCACCCGGTCGCGCTGGTGTTTGGCCGTGAACGCGCCGGCCTCACCAATGACGAACTGCAAAAATGCCACTTCCATGTGGCCATTCCCGCCAATCCAGAATACAGCTCCCTCAATCTGGCCATGGCAGTGCAGACCCTTTGTTACGAGGTGCGGATGCGCTGGCTGGAAGTACAGAACCAGGAGCATTCGGCCCCGGAGGATGAGCGGGTCGAGTACCCCAGCGCCCAGCAACTGGAAGGGTTTTATCAGCATCTGGAGCAGACGCTGCAAAAGACGGGGTTCATTGCCGATGACCATCCAGGCCATGTGATGAGCAAACTGCGTCGTCTGTTCAATCGGGCCAGACCCGAAGCGGTGGAGTTGAACATCCTGCGGGGCATTCTCACCTCTGTCCAGAAGTCCAGGGCACAGGATTAATCCCGACTGATTTACTCAAGCATATACTTGACTGATTTAGTCGGGTATGTGACCATATGCCACATATTGATTGGTTCGCAAACGGTAAGGCATATGAGACTGACCTCAAAAGGACGTTACGCGGTGACAGCCATGCTCGACGTGGCGTTGCATGCAGAGCAGGGGCCTGTGCCCCTGGCTGATATTTCAGAGCGCCAGGGCATCTCCTTGTCCTATCTGGAACAACTGTTTGCCCGTCTGCGCAAGCATGGTCTGGTGAGCAGCGTACGTGGTCCCGGTGGCGGCTATCGCCTCGGTCTGGCCCCTGGCGAGATCTCGGTCGGTCAGGTGATCACCGCGGTCGATGAATCGGTCGATGCGACCAAGTGCCTCGGCAAAGGGGGCTGCCACGGTGGTACCCAGTGCCTGACCCACTCTTTGTGGCGGGATCTGAGCGAGCGCATCTCCAGCTTCTTGGGGGATATCACCCTGGCCGAGCTGGTTGGTCAGGCCGATGTGCGCCGTATCGCCGGCAAGCAAGATGAACAAATGAAGACCGTGTTGTCCCTGGTTGATCGGGCCGAACGCGGTGATGTGAGCTTGAAAGTCCAACTATAAACGTGCTTTCCACGACGAGTCGCTGTGTGACCCCGTCGTAACGGAGAAAAAGATGAAACTGCCTATTTACCTTGATTATTCGGCAACCTGTCCGGTGGACCCGCGTGTCGCAGAAAAAATGATGCAGTGCCTCACCATGGACGGCCTGTTCGGCAACCCAGCCTCCCGTTCCCACCGTTTCGGCTGGCAGGCCGAAGAGGCGGTGGATCTGGCCCGTAATCAAGTGGCAGAGCTGATCGGCGCGGACCCGCGCGAGATCGTCTTTACCTCCGGTGCGACCGAGTCCAACAACCTGGCCATCAAGGGCATCGCCCATTTCTACGCCGGCAAGGGCAAGCACATCGTCACCTCCAAGACCGAGCACAAAGCCGTGCTGGATACCTGCCGCCAACTTGAGCGGGAAGGCTATGAGGTGACCTACCTCGAGCCCATGCCCAATGGCCTGTTCACTCTAGAGCAGATCGAAGGCGCCCTGCGTGATGACACCATCCTGGTCAGCATCATGCACGCCAACAACGAGATCGGGGTGGTGCAAGACATTGCTGCCATCGGCGAGCTGTGCCGTTCCCGCAAGATCCTGCTGCACGTGGACGCCGTCCAGAGCGTGGGCAAGATCCCGGTCGACGTGGAAGCGCTCAAGGTTGATCTGCTCTCCATGTCCGCCCACAAGGTATACGGCCCGAAAGGCATTGGCGCCCTGTATGTGCGCCGCAAGCCCCGTGTTCGTCTGGAAGCCCAAATGCACGGCGGTGGCCACGAGCGCGGCATGCGCTCCGGTACCCTGGCAACCCACCAGATCGTCGGCATGGGGGAAGCCTTCCGCATCGCCAAGGAAGAGATGGCGAGCGAGAGCCAGCACATCATGGCCCTGCGCCAGCGTCTGTGGGATGGCATCAAGAACATCGAAGAAGTCTATATCAACGGGGATCTGGATCAGCGTGTACCGGGTAACCTGAACGTCAGCTTCGCCTATGTGGAAGGGGAGTCCCTCATCATGGCACTGAAGGATCTGGCGGTCTCTTCCGGTTCTGCCTGTACCTCGGCCAGCCTGGAACCTTCCTACGTGCTGCGCGCCCTGGGTCTGAACGACGAGCTGGCACACAGCTCCATCCGTTTCAGCATCGGTCGCTTCACCACCGAAGAAGAGATCGACTACGCAATCAAGCTCATCTGCGACTCCATCGGTCGTCTGCGCGAGATGTCCCCCCTGTGGGAGATGTTCAAGGATGGCGTCGATCTGAACACGGTCGAATGGGCACATCACTGATCCTTGCCAGCATGGCAAGGGTCTGGTGAACAACGGAATTAGCAGGAGTTAGATATGGCTTACAGTGAAAAAGTAATCGACCACTACGAGAATCCCCGCAACGTCGGTGGTTTTGACAAGAACGATCCCAGCGTCGCCACCGGCATGGTCGGTGCACCGGCCTGTGGTGACGTCATGAAGCTGCAACTGAAGATCAGCGACGATGGCATCATCGAAGATGCCAAGTTCAAGACCTACGGCTGTGGTTCCGCCATCGCCTCCAGCTCCCTGGTGACCGAGTGGGTCAAGGGCAAGACCCTGGACGAAGCGGCCGGTATCAAGAACACCGACATCGCCGAAGAGCTGGCGCTGCCGCCGGTGAAGATCCACTGCTCCATTCTGGCGGAGGATGCCATCAAGGCCGCCATCGCCGATTACAAGCAGAAGAAAGGTCTTTAAGGTCCGGAGAGCAGTATGGCCATAACCATGACAGATGCCGCAGCGGCGCGGGTTTCCTCCTTCATGATCAACCGGGGCAAGGGTATCGGCCTGCGCCTCGGCGTCAAGACGACCGGCTGTTCTGGCCTTGCCTATGTGCTCGAGTTCGTGGATGAGCTGGCTGCCGAGGATCAGGTGTTCGAGCAGAAAGGCGTCAAGATCATCGTGGATGCCAAGAGCCTGATCCACCTGGATGGCACCGAGCTGGACTTCGTGAAGGAAGGCCTCAACGAGGGCTTCCAGTTCAACAACCCGAATGCCAAGGGCGAATGTGGTTGTGGCGAAAGCTTCAGCGTGTAAGTGGTTCGATTGACCGATCGCCCATGTTTGCAACGCCTCGCAGCCACAAGGGTGAGCCCTGTTGCGGCGAGTCTCTTGTGATCAACACCTTGCTCATCAACACAGTGGTGTGGACGCCAGTCCATGCCACTGCTTTCAAGTTCAAGACGAGTGTGGTTGCACTCCCAGCGCTATTGTCTGAGGACGAAGGATGAATCATTTCGAGCTGTTCGGGCTGGCTGAGGGCTTCGAGCTCGATACTCGCCAACTGGCTGACACCTATCGTCAGCTGCAGACCCAGTTCCATCCCGATCGTTTTGCGACTGCCCCCGAGCGGGAGCAGCTTGCTGCCGTGCAGCGTGCTGCCCAGATCAACGATGCGTTTACTACCCTCAAGGCCCCCTTGCGCCGAGCCGAGTACCTGCTCTCCTTGCGGGGCACCGATATTCGCGGCGAGCAGCAGACACTGCAAGATCCTGCCTTTCTGATGCAACAGCTGGAGTGGCGAGAGCGGCTGGCTGATCTCAAGGGCGATGCCGACCCTGAGGGGGCCATCAAGGATTTTCGCCAGGAGATCAGGCATGATCACCAGGCGTTGATGCAACGGCTGACCGACTCTCTCACCAGGGGTGAGGATCTGCAGGCGGCGGATTGCGTTCGCAAGCTCAAATTTGTCGACAAGCTCCTCGAGGAGCTGGAACGATTCGAAGACTCGCTGTTCGAGTCTTGACCCTCTAACGCAGGAATTGTGATTACCCATGGCATTACTGCAAATTGCCGAGCCAGGCCAGAGCGCCGCACCTCACCAGCATAAACGTGCCGTCGGCATCGATCTTGGCACCACCAACTCCTTGGTCGCCGCCGTGCGCAGCGGCCAGGCCGACACCCTCTGTGACGAGCAGGGGCGTGATCTGCTGCCTTCCGTGGTCCATTACCAGGCCGATACCATCCGGGTTGGCTTCGATGCCAAGCGTGAGGCGGCCCTCGATCCCCACAACACCATCGTCTCGGTCAAGCGGATGATGGGCAAGGCGCTGGCCGACATCGATACCCGCCAGCAGCCTTACGAGTTCGTGGCTACCGAGACGGGCATGCCCCAGTTGCGGACCCGCCAGGGGCTGGTCAATCCGGTGCAGGTCTCGGCCGAGATCCTGAAAAAACTGGCCGAGCGCGGTGCCGCGTCCCTCGGGGGAGATCTCGACGGCGTGGTCATCACGGTGCCCGCCTATTTTGACGATGCCCAGCGTCAGGGTACCAAGGACGCGGCCAGACTGGCCGGTCTGCACGTACTGCGGTTGCTCAACGAACCCACGGCGGCCGCCATCGCCTATGGCCTCGACTCAGGCCAGGAAGGGGTGATCGCCGTCTATGACCTGGGTGGCGGAACCTTCGATATCTCCATCCTGCGCCTGCATCGCGGGGTGTTTGAGGTGATGGCCACCGGTGGCGACTCGGCACTCGGTGGTGACGATTTCGACCATCTGCTGGCGGACTGGCTCAAAGAGCAAGCCGGGTTGTCCGGTCAGCTCGATGCCCGTACCCAGCGCGAGTTGCTGGATGCGGCGGCCAGCATCAAGCACGGCCTCACCGATGCCGATGCCGTTGTCTGCGCCTTTGCCGGCTGGCAGGGTACCGTCACCCGCAGCCAGTTTGACGAGCTGATCCAGCCCCTGGTCAAACGCACCCTGCAGGCCTGTCGGCGCGCCCTGCGCGATGCGGGTCTCGAGCAGGAAGAGGTACTGGAAGTGGTGATGGTCGGCGGCTCGACCCGGGTGCCGCTGGTGCGCGAGCGGGTGGGCGAGTTCTTCGGCCGCACGCCATTGACCAGCATCGACCCCGACAAGGTGGTGGCCATCGGTGCCGCCATCCAGGCCGACATCCTGGTGGGCAACAAGCCTGATGCCGAGATGCTGCTGCTGGACGTCATCCCGCTTTCCTTAGGGTTAGAGACCATGGGCGGCCTTGCCGAGAAGGTGATCCCGCGCAATACCACCATTCCGGTGGCCCGCGCCCAGGAGTTCACCACCTTCAAGGATGGCCAGACCGCGATGGCGATCCACGTGGTGCAGGGGGAGCGCGAGCTGGTGGCGGATTGCCGCTCCCTGGCCCGCTTCACCCTGACCGGCATTCCGCCCATGGCGGCCGGCGCCGCCCATATTCGCGTCACCTTCCAGGTGGATGCGGACGGTCTGCTGTCGGTCAGCGCCATGGAGAAATCCTCCGGCGTGCAGGCCGAGATCCAGGTCAAGCCCTCCTACGGGCTGGGTGAGGATGACATCCTCAACATGCTGAGCGCCTCCATCGCCAATGCCCAGCAGGACATGGACGCCCGCATGCTGGCGGAGCAGCAGGTCGAGGCCGACCGGGTGGTTGAGAGCCTCAACGCCGCCCTGGCCGCCGATGGCGAGGCGTTGCTGAGCCCCACCGAGCGGGCCGAGCTGGATGCCGCCATCGCCCATCTGCTGACTATGCGCAGCACGGGCACCACCAATCAGATCAAAGAGGCCATCGAGGCGGCGGACGCTGCCAGTGGCGAATTTGCAGCCCGCCGGATGGATGCCTCCATCCGCAAGGTACTGACCGGACAAAACGTCAACAAGGTGTGATATGCCAAAACTGATTATTCTGCCCCATCCCGAGCTCTGTCCGGACGGCGCGGCCCTCGAAGGTGCGACCGGTGAAACCATTCTGGATATCGCGCTGCGCAACGGCATCGAGATCGAGCACGCTTGCGAGAAGTCCTGTGCTTGTACTACCTGCCATTGCGTGGTGCGGGAAGGGTTCGACTCCCTCGAGCCGAGCGACGAGCTGGAAGACGACATGCTGGACAAGGCGTGGGGGCTGGAGCCGGAATCCCGTCTCAGCTGCCAGGCCAGACTGGCGGATGAGGATCTGGTGGTGGAACTGCCCAAGTACACCCTGAATCTGGCGTCCGAGCGCCACTGATGACCCCTTAATTACACATGAGTGAATTGCGCGTGCAGCATCTCATGGTGCAGTAATGATATGGTGAAGGCCGTGACCCTTGAGGGAGCGGCCTTTTTTGTGCCCGTGATTTCCCTATTCGTTGATGAAAGTGCCAATAAAAAGGAAGCAAGAGAACATGGCTGACATGATGAACGTAAGGTTGTCGTCCCAGGCTGCCGCCGCCCACTGGGGCGAGGGTGCCCTGCTCAGTTTCAACGGCGACGAGGCCCATCTCCATCTGGCCGCTGGCCAGGAGAAGGAGGCGCTGCGCGCCATCCAGCGCGGGGCCAGACGCCTCGAGTCGAGCGGCATCAAGCGCGTCAAACTGGTGGGTGAGGGCTGGAATGGGGAGCGTCGCTACGCCTTTGCCCAGGGCTTCTATGCCGCCAAGGGGGATCGCGAGCTCGATTTCGGCGAGCAGAGCGATCAGGAGGCTGCCGAGCTGGCTGCTTTGCTCAAAGCGACCCGCTGGGTGCGCGAGGTGACCAACGGCTGCCCGGAAGCCATCTACCCCATGAGCCTGGCGGAGTCCGCTCTGCTGCTCATTCGCAGCCTCGGCGGTGACAAGGTGACCGCCCGCATCACCGCTGGCGAAGCCTTGCGTGAATCGGGTCATATCGGGGTCTGGTCGGTGGGCCGTGGCAGCGAGCGCGAGCCGGTGCTGCTGGAGCTCGACTACAACCCGACCGGGGATGCCAACGCCCCTGTGGTCGCGGCGCTGGTGGGCAAGGGGATCACCTTCGATTCCGGCGGCTACTCCATGAAGTCCTCCGACAACATGCTGCCGATGAAGTCCGACATGGGCGGCGCCGCCATGGTGACCGGCGCCCTGGCGCTGGCCATCAGCCGTGGCCTGAACAAGCGGGTCAAGCTCATCCTCTGCTGCGCCGAGAACCTGGTCTCCGGCCACGCCTTCAAGCTCGGCGACATCCTCACTTATCGCAACGGCATCTCGGTCGAGATCCAGAATACCGACGCGGAAGGTCGCCTGGTGCTGGCAGACGGCCTGCTGGCCGCCAGCGAAAGCGGGGCTGCCTACATCCTCGACGCTGCTACCCTGACCGGCGCCGCCAAGACCGCGCTGGGCCGCGACTACAATGCCGTGTTTGCCCTCGATGAGGCGGAGCAGGTGCGCGCGCTGGCTGCCGCCAACGCTGAAAACGAGAAGGCCTGGCCGCTGCCGCTCGAACCCTGGCACGCAGGCCAGCTCACCTCGGCCTTTGCCGAGCTGGGTAATGTGGCGTCCGCAGAAGGTACTGCCGGCGCCACCACGGCAGCGGCGTTCCTGTCGCGCTTCGTCCGTGACGAAGGCAAGGGCTGGGTGCACCTGGACCTGGCCGCTTCCTATCAGAAGTCGGGCAATGAGCTCTGGGCGACCGGGGCCAAGGGCCATGGTCTTCGCACGATTGCCCGCTGGCTGCAGGAGGTGTGCGCATGAACGTCTGGTTGAGCCGAGAGTTTGCACCGGCCGAGTGGGGGGAGGGGGCGCTGCTCTCCCACCGTGCCGACGGCATGGTGATCCATCTGGTGAGCGCCACTCCCTTGCTGGATATCCAGCAGGCGGCGCGGCGCCTGTGTAGCCAGGGGATCCAGCAGGTTGTCCTGGCTGGCCACTGGGAGCGCGAGCAGCAGTGGGCCTTTGCCCAGGGGCTGCAGACGCCCAAGGCGGAAGTGGGGTTGCAGTGGGCCACTTCGTCCGAGGAGGACAGGGAGGAGCTGGAGGCTCGCTGGCTGTGCGGGCGCTGGGTGCGGGAGATGACCAACGCCACCCCGGAGCAGCTGGGGCCGCTGGAGCTGGCGGTCGAAGCCGCCGCCTTCCTCACCGAGCTGGCACCGGACCGGATCAGCCATCGCATCCTCAAGGGAGAGGCGCTGCAACAGGCGGGCTGGGTCGGTCTCTATCAAGTGGGTCGTGGCAGTGACCGCGAGCCCGTGATGCTGGAGCTGGATTTCAATCCGGGCAAGGATCCCAAGGCGCCGGTAGCGGCCGCCCTGGTGGGCAAGGGGATCACCTTCGATTCCGGCGGCTACTCCATGAAAACCTCCCAGGGCATGCTGACCATGAAACACGACATGGGCGGTGCCGCCATCGTCACCGGCGCGCTGGCGCTGGCCATTCTGCGTGGCCTCGACAAGCGGGTGAAGCTCATCCTCTGCTGCGCCGAGAACCTGGTATCCGGCCATGCCTACAAGCTGGGTGACATCCTCACCTACAAGAACGGCACCACGGTGGAGGTGGTCAATACCGACGCCGAAGGGCGTCTGATCCTGGCCGACGGCTTGCAACTGGCCGGCGAGTCTGGTGCGCCGCTCATCATCGACGCCGCCACCCTCACCGGGGCGGCCGTGATGGCGCTGGGGGGGCGTTACAACGCCCTGTTTGGACTGGACAAGGGGCTGGTGAGCCGCGCCATGGCCTATTCGGATGCGGAGCAGGAGCCAGCATGGCCGCTGCCGCTGGAGCCCTGGCATCGCCAGCAGTGCCCGTCCCACTATGCCGACACCGCCAACAGCCGCCCCGTGCCGGGCGGCGGACCGGGGGGAGCCTCCAATGCGGCAGGCTTCCTCTCCCGCTTTGTCCCTGATGAGGGAAGAGGCTGGCTGCATGTCGATCTCGCCGCCTGCTTCAGCGAGAACGGCGACAGTCTGTGGGCGCCCGGGGCCAATACCCTGGGGATGCGCACCATCGCCCATACCCTGATGGCGGAGGCGCGCTGAGTCAGTGAACGGCATCACAAGGGCACCTCAGGGGGCCCTTTCCAGTGCTGCTTTGCTGAGCAATTGATACGGTTTTGAGGCATTAGCATGCCGATCGTGCGCAAGCGCACATTTTTTCTCTCTACCCTGGCACAAGATGAGTCACCATGTTGTTTCAAGGATTCTTTTGTTTAACAAAAAGTTGATTTTTTGTGTGTTATTTCGTTTTTTGTTTACGTATAATCGCCGCCGAACATGGATTCCTACAATAAAACTCTGTAGTTAAGGAAAGAACTCAATGGCTATCGAACGTACCTTCTCCATCGTCAAGCCGGATGCGGTCAGCAAGAACCTGATTGGTGCCATTTACAGCCGCTTCGAAAGCGCCGGACTGAAAGTGGTTGCTGCCAAGATGCTGCACCTGACCAGCGAACAGGCCGCCGGTTTCTACGCCGAGCACCAGGGCAAGCCGTTTTATGATGGTCTGGTCGGCTTCATGACCTCTGGCCCCGTCATGGTACAGGTGCTGGAAGGTGAAGACGCCATCCGTCGTCACCGTGAAATCATGGGCGCCACCAACCCGAAAGAGGCCCTGGCCGGCACCCTGCGCGCCTGCTACGCCGAGAGCATCGATCGCAACGCCGTCCACGGCTCCGATGCCCCGGCCTCTGCCGCCCGTGAAATTGCCTACTTCTTCTCCGACGACGAGATCTGCCCGCGCGGCTGATGTTGTCTGCTGGTGACCAAGGGAGCTTCGGCTCCCTTTTGTTTTTTGGTCATCCTGCCAATATCCACTTATTCTCCAGGTGGAAAGCCAGACCCATTATTTGTACAATGCCGCCCCCTGACGTAGGTCAGCCGATAATTTATGAAGTGTGTGAGCTGAGGCCCCTGATGAGCGAAACAAAAACCAACCTGCTGGATCTCGACCGGGATGCCATGCGTGCCTTCTTCGTCGAGTTGGGCGAGAAGCCGTTCCGGGCAGATCAGATAATGAAGTGGATCTATCACTTCGGTTGTGATGATTTCGATCAGATGAGCAACGTCAACAAGGCGCTGCGCGAGCGGCTCAAGGCGATTGCCGAGATCCGTGCCCCCGAGATCAGCCGTGAACAGCGCTCCGCCGATGGCACCATCAAATGGGCGCTGCAGGTGGGCGATCAGGAGGTGGAGACCGTCTACATTCCGGAAGCGGACCGCGCTACCCTGTGCGTCTCCTCCCAGGTGGGCTGCGCCCTGGCGTGCACCTTTTGCTCCACCGCCCAGCAAGGGTTCAACCGCAACCTGAAAGTCTCCGAGATCATCGGCCAGGTGTGGCGTGCCGCCAAAGTGGTGGGTGGCAAGCGCCCCATCACCAACGTGGTGATGATGGGCATGGGTGAGCCGCTGCTCAACCTCGCCAACGTGGTACCGGCCATGAAGCTGATGATGGATGACTTCGGCTTCAGCATCTCCAAGCGCCGCGTCACTCTCTCCACCTCCGGTGTGGTGCCGGCGCTGGACATGCTGGGCGACCAGATCGATGTTGCCCTGGCCATCTCCCTGCATGCGCCGAACGATGCGCTTCGCTCCGAGATCATGCCGATCAACGACAAGTACAACATCGAAGCCTTCCTTGCCGGGGTACGTCGCTATCTGGCCAAGTCCAACGCCAACGGAGGCCGGGTGACCGTGGAGTATGTGCTGCTCGACCACATCAACGACGACATGCAGCATGCCCATGAGCTGGCCAAGGTCCTCAAGGAAACCCCTTGCAAGATCAACCTGATCCCGTTCAACCCCTTCCCGGGCAACCCGTTTGGCAAGCCGAGCAACAGCCGTATCGACCGTTTCTCCAAGGTGCTGATGGAATACGGCCTGACCGTCATCGTGCGCAAAACCCGTGGTGACGACATTGACGCCGCCTGTGGGCAGTTGGTGGGGGAGGTGATCGACCGCACCAAGCGCACCATGAAAAATCGGATGCAACAGGATGGGATTTCCGTCAAAATGGTTTAACTCCTAAGCCATTGTATAGACAGGAAATGGATATCCGTACATTGATCGTAGTGGCAGCGCTCTGTGCGCTGCCAGGCTGTGTCACAGAGACCACTTACGCTGGCCAGAATTCGACCCAGCGTGAAGTGGGTCCCGACCTCAAGGCCGCCGCCCAGACTCGTCTCGATCTGGGTATCCAGTATCTGCGCCAGGGCAATGCCGAGCAGGCCAAATTCAATCTCGACCGCGCCCTTCAGTACGATCCCAACAATCCTCAGGTCTACATCGGTTTTGCCTATTTCTATCAGCAGGTGTCGGATTTCAAGGCCGCCGAGGCGAGCTACAAGAAAGCGCTGGCCATGGATCCGTCCAATGCTGACGCGATGAACAACTATGGCGCCTTCCTCTGCAACCGTGGCCGCTTCGACGAAGCGGAAAAGGCGTTCTTGCAGGCCGTCAGCCAGCCCGATTACGTGAAGATCGCCGATACCTACGAGAATGCGGCGCTCTGCTCGATGCAAAATCACAGAAATGACAAGGCTGGCGAGTATTATCGTCTGGCCTTGGGGTATAATCCCCGCAATCCTAGGTTATTGCTGGACATGGCCGAGCTTTCCATGAAAGATGGCAAGCTTCCTGATGTCCAGTCTTACCTCGTGCGCTTTGCCGACGTGGCAGAGGAGAACGAGGAGAGCCTCTGGCTCCGGCTGCGGCTGGCCCAGGCCATGGACAAACCGGCATTACTTCACCAATTCGGGACTGAGCTGGTAAGGCAATATCCCACTTCGCAACAAGCCAAGCGTTACTTAGCCAATGACTACTGAACAGCCACACGATTTCCAAGACGACTCCCAGGCAGTTGGCCCAGGCCAGCTGCTGCGCAATGCCCGTGAACAGCTCGGCTGGACCCGGGAACAGGTTGCGTCCCGCATTCACCTTCGTCTGACCCTGATCGCCGCCATCGAAGCGGATACCTATGACAAGCACACGTCCCATACCTTCATTCGTGGCTATCTGCGGGCCTATGCCAAGCTCGTGGGCATCCCCGAGGAGACCATCCTCGCCGCCTACGAAAAGCTGGGACTGACTCCCCCCGACAACATCGACATGCAGAGCTTCTCCCGTCGCTCCCGCCAGCAGGCCAATGACAGCCGGCTCAAGGTGGTGACCTGGTTGGTGATTCTGGTGCTGATCGGGCTCTCCGTCGCCTGGTGGTGGCAGAGCACGGCGCGCCGCTCTGCCGGTGACGACGCCTTGGCGGCGACCGAGATGAGCGCGACCGTCAATACGCCGGAAGCGAATGTTGCCCCCGCCGTGGAGGTCGCCGAGCCCGTGCTGCCCGCAGCGTCCGATGCCGTGTCCACCCAGGTTGTGGTGAGCGGTGCCACCGCGACCCTGCCTGTGGTCGCTACGGATGCCAGCGCAGCCGTCCCGACGGACGTTTCCGGCGCGGTCTCGACTGCCGAGAGCACGACCACCGAGCCCGCCAAGGCGCCCCAGCTCAAGATGAGCTTCACCGCCGATTGCTGGCTGGACGTCAAGGATGCCAACGGCAAGACCCTGTTCAGCGGTCTGAAGAAGGCGAACGACGAACTGGTACTGGAAGGACCCGAGCCACTCAGATTCATCATTGGCGCGCCCATGGCGGTCAATCTCGAATATCAGGGCAAGTCCTTCGACATGAGCCGTTACAACAACGGCCGGACTGCCCGCTTCTCACTGCCGCAGGAGTAATCAGTCCGCCATGTCTGTTCACGAAAAGCCCGCACACGAATCACCCATCGTTCGTCGCAAATCCAGACAGATCATGGTCGGCAACGTGCCGGTTGGGGGCGATGCCCCCATCACGGTACAGACCATGACCAACACCAAGACCACGGACGTGGCCGCTACCGTCGAGCAGATCCAGCGGATCGAGCGGGTCGGCGCCGACATCGTCCGGGTCTCCGTCCCCACCATGGAGGCGGCGGAAGCGTTCAAGCTCATCAAGCAGCAGACCCGCATCCCCATCGTGGCCGACATCCACTTCGACTACCGCATCGCCCTCAAAGTGGCCGAATACGGGGCCGATTGCCTGCGCATCAACCCGGGCAACATCGGCAACGAGGAGCGGGTGCGTGCGGTGGTGGATTGCGCCCGTCACTACAACATCCCCATCCGCATCGGCGTCAACGGCGGTTCCCTTGAGCGTGATCTCCAGGAGAAATACGGCGAGCCGACCCCAGAGGCGCTGCTGGAGTCCGCCATGCGCCACGTGGATTACCTGGATCGCCTCGACTTCCAGAACTTCAAGGTGAGCGTCAAGGCGTCCGATGTCTTCCTGGCGGTCGGTGCCTATCGCCTGCTGGCCAAGCAGATCGATCAACCCCTGCATCTGGGCATCACGGAAGCGGGCGGTTTTCGCGCCGGCGCGGTCAAGTCCGCCATTGGCCTTGGCATGTTGCTGAGCGAAGGGATTGGCGACACCCTGCGCATCTCCCTGGCCGCCGATCCGGTGGAAGAGGTGAAGGTGGGCTTCGACATCCTCAAATCCCTGCGCATCCGTTCCCGCGGCATCAACTTCATCGCCTGTCCCTCCTGCTCCCGTCAGGAGTTCGACGTCATCGGCACGGTCAATGCCCTGGAAGAGCGGCTCGAAGACATCATCACCCCGATGGATGTCTCCATCATCGGCTGTGTGGTGAACGGTCCGGGGGAGGCGCTGGTCTCAGATCTCGGCCTTGCGGGCGCCGCCAACAAGAGTGCCTTCTACGAGGGGGGCCAGCGGGTCGACCGGCTCGACAACAAGGATTTGATCCCGACTCTGGAGCGTCGCATCCGTGCCCGGGCTGCCATGCTGGATCCGGCCAACCAGATCCAGGTGGACAAAGGTTGAACGATGACGGGGCCACCTGGGGTGGCCCCGGCTTTAGGTTGTTGATTTTACATCCCGCATCCGGGCTCCCGATTTTACCTCGGGGTCGAAAATCCCTATAATGCGGCCAAATTTTACCTCTTTTTCTCGAGTATCAACGTGGCAAAACAGATCCAAGCTATTCGCGGTATGAATGATTGCCTGCCGGAGCAGAGCCCGGTATGGCAGAAAGTAGAACAGATCCTGCGCCAGGTCGTGGCCAGCTATGGCTACAGCGAAGTGCGCATGCCCATCGTCGAGCAGACCCATCTGTTCAAGCGTGCCATCGGTGAAGTGACCGACGTGGTCGAAAAAGAGATGTACACCTTTGAAGACCGCAACGGCGACAGCCTGAGCCTGCGTCCGGAAGGGACCGCCAGTTGCGTGCGTGCCGGCATCGAGCACGGTCTGCTTTACAACCAGGAACGCCGGATGTGGTACATGGGCCCCATGTTCCGCCACGAGCGTCCCCAGAAAGGTCGCTATCGCCAGTTCCATCAGTTCGGGGTCGAGCTGTTCGGCATCAACGGGCCGGACATCGATGCCGAGCTCATCATGCTGACCCACCGCCTGTGGCGCCTGTTCGGCATCAGCGATCACGTGACCCTGCAGCTCAACACCCTCGGCCAGAGCAACGAACGTGCCGCCTATCGCGATGCCCTGGTCGCCTATCTGGAACAGTACAAGAGCGAGCTGGACGAAGAGAGCCAGCGCCGCATGTACAGCAACCCTTTGCGGGTGCTCGACTCCAAGGACGAGAAAGTGCAGGCCATCCTGGCGGGTGCCCCCCGTCTGTTCGATCACCTGGGCGAAGAGAGCCTGGCTCACTTCGAAGGGCTCAAGCGCCTGCTCACGGCGGCCGGCATCCAGTTCGAGGTGAACGAGCGTCTGGTGCGCGGCCTCGACTACTACAACCTGACCGTGTTTGAGTGGGTGACCAACAGCCTGGGGGCCCAGGGCACCGTCTGTGCCGGTGGTCGCTACGACGGCCTGGTGGAGCAGCTCGGTGGCCAGCCGACCCCGGCAGTGGGCTTTGCCATGGGCATGGAGCGTCTGGTGCTGATGCTTGAAACCCTCGAACTCAATGCTGACATCCGCCCGGCGGTGGATGTCTATCTCTGCATGGTGGGTGAGGGGACCGAGCAGGCTGGCTTCGCCCTGGCAGAGCGCCTGCGCGATGCCCTGCCGGACTTGCGCCTCATGAGCCACTGCGGCGGCGGCAACTTCAAGAAACAACTCAAGCGTGCCGACAAGAGCGGCGCGGCCATTGCCCTGATCCTTGGGGAGACCGAGGTGCAAAGCGGGGAGATCACCATCAAATATCTGCGTGGCCAGGCCGAGCAACAGACCGTCTCGGTCGATGCCGCCATCGCCCTGCTGGCAGCGAAAGGAGAGTAAGCTGTGGAAGTGTATACCACTGAAGAACAACAGGTTGAGGTCATCAAGAACTGGTGGAAAGAGAACGGTACCTCGGTGATCGCCGGGACCGTGATCGGTCTGGTCGGCCTCTTTGGCTGGCGCTACTACAACGAGATGCAGCAGAACAACCAGGAAGCCGCCTCCCAGGCTTACAACGAGATGACCGCCCAGCTCGCCAAGGGGGACGACGCCGCCCTGGAGCAGGCAAAGAGCTTCATTACCGCTCACAAGGGTGACGCCTATGCCGAGCTGGCCGCTCTGCAACTGGCCGCGGCTGCCGTCAAGGCGGGCAAGCTGGATCTGGCTGCCGAGCAGCTGACCCAGGTGGCCGCCAGTGGCGACGACAGCATCAAGCCCATCGCCGCCCTGCGTCTGGCACGGGTCCTGAGCGATCAGGGCAAGGCTGACGAGGCCCTGGCCCAGCTTGGCAAGATCAACAACGACGCCTTCAAGGCCCAGGTGGCGGAAGTGCGCGGCGACATCCTGCAAAAGCAGGGCAAGGCCGAAGAAGCGCGCGATGCCTATCAGGCGGCGGCGGATGCCGGCGGCCTGCAGAGCAGCGCCGAACTCAAGCTGAAGATGGATGATCTGGCGCTGCCAGCCGTCACTGCGGGCGAGGCTCCGGATGCGTAATCTGTACAAGCGAATGGCGCTGGGGGTGGCTGTCTCCTTCGCCTTGCAGGGCTGCTCCCTGTTCAGTTCGGAAGAAGATCTCAACCCCATGGCACCCCTGCCCAAGGTCGAGTCCGCGTTCACTGCCGATACCGCATGGTCCTCCTCGGTCGGGGATGGCATCGGCGACTTCTACTCCCAGCTCAAGCCGGTGGTGGAAGAGGACCGCATCTATGCAGCGGCCCGCGATGGCGATGTGACCGCCTTCGAGCGCGAGAGCGGCAAGGAGCTGTGGAGCGTGGATCTGGCAGATCTGCCCATCAACGCCGACAAGCGCAGTGCCCGTCTCTCCGGTGGTCTGGTCTCTCGCTACGGCAAGTTGTTCCTCGGGTCCGAAAACGGGGTGGTCTACGCCCTGAACGAGGCCAACGGCGAAGTGCTGTGGCAGACCACGGTTCCTGGGGAAGTGGTGGCGAGCCCCGCCGTCGAGGATGGCCGCGTGGTGGTGCTGACCACCTCCGGTCGCCTGGTGGCGCTCGATACCGACGAAGGCAAGCTGCAGTGGACCCTGTCCGAAGAGCAGCCGCCCCTGACCCTGCGCAGTGCCGGCGCCCCCATCATCACCAACGGTGCCGTCATCTATGGCCGCGCCGATGGCAAGGTGGGCATCGCCCTGCTGAGCAACGGCCAGCCTGTGCGTCAATCCAAGGTGGCTGACCCGCGCGGCGCCACCGAACTGGATCGGATGGTAGACGTCGATGCCAGCCCGCTGATTGCCGGTGATGAGCTCTACGCCATCGCCTACAACGGCCAGTTGATGGCGCGCAAGCTGATGAGCGGCGACGAAGTGTGGAAGCGCAAGTATTCCGGTTATCGCGACATGGCGGTGACCGGCAATGCCATCGTGCTGACCGACAGCCGCAGCCATCTGTTTGCGGTCGATCGTCGCAACGGTCTCGAGCTGTGGTCCAACACCCAGCTGGAAAACCGCACCGTGACCGCCCCCGTCATCCTGGGTGACTATGTGGTGGTCGGCGATGTGGAAGGTTACCTGTATTGGCTGGACCGTACCGACGGGACCATCAAGGCCATGCAGCAGCTCGACAGCAGTGGTCTCTATGCCGCTCCGCTGGTGGAGGGTGACACCCTGTATGTGCAGAGCCGTGACGGCAAGTTGTACGCCCTCAAGCGTCCTTGATCGTCCGATAATGTGAATATCCGGCTCCTGGTCTTCGGACCCGGAGCCTTTGTCGTCTTGAGAATGAGGCTTTTATGACTCCTGTAGTTGCCCTGGTGGGCCGCCCCAACGTGGGGAAATCCACCCTGTTTAACCGCCTGACCCGTACCCGGGATGCCCTGGTTGCCGACTTCCCCGGCCTGACCCGGGACCGCAAATATGGCCAGGCGAAGCTGGGCGAGCTGGAATTTATCGTGGTCGATACCGGCGGTATCGATGGCACCGAGGAGGGGATCGAGCTGAAGATGGCCGAGCAGTCCCTGCTGGCCATCGAAGAGGCCGATGTGGTGCTCTTCATGGTGGATGCCCGTGCCGGTCTCACCGCGGCGGATCAGGCCATCGCCGAGCACCTGCGCAAGACCCACAAGAAGGTGTTTCTGGTGGCCAACAAGACCGACGGCATCGACGGTGACTCCGCGGTGTCCGAGTTCTACGGTCTGGCCCTGGGCGAGGTCTACCAGATGGCGGCCGCCCACGGCCGTGGCGTACTGAGCCTGCTGGAGCTGGCCCTGGCCCCCCACCTCGAGACCCTGGTCGGCTCTGCCACCGAGGCACAAGAGGAAGAGGAGCTGGAGGAGTTCGACGAAGAGGCCCTGCTGCGCATGGTGGCTGCCGGTGAGCTCGACACCCGGGAAGACACCAAGGAGACGCCGTTCGCCGACCTGCCCATCAAATTTGCTATCGTCGGTCGTCCCAACGTCGGCAAGTCGACCCTGACCAACCGCATGCTGGGTGAAGATCGGGTCATCGTCTACGACATGCCGGGTACCACCCGCGACTCCGTCTACATCCCCATGGAGCGCGACGATCAGAAATACGTGGTCATCGACACCGCCGGCGTGCGTCGCCGTGGCAAGGTGCACGAGACGGTGGAGAAGTTCTCCGTCATCAAGACGCTCAAGGCGATTGAAGATGCCAACGTCTGCCTGCTGGTCATTGACGCTCGGGAGACCATCACGGATCAGGACTTGAGCATCCTCGGCTTCGTGCTCAACAGCGGCCGCTCCGTGGTACTGGTGGTCAACAAGTGGGACGGCCTGGATCAGAAGGTGAAAGAGGACGTCAAGAACGAGCTGGACAGACGTCTGGGCTTCATCGACTTCGCCCGGGTGCACTTCATCTCCGCCCTGCACGGCAGTGGCGTCGGTCACCTGTTCGAATCCATCAACGAGGCTTACGAGTCCGCGACTCGCCGCACCAGCACCGCCATGCTGACCCGCATCATGCAGATGGCCCAGGAAGATCACCAGCCGCCCATGGTGAACGGTCGCCGGGTCAAGCTGAAGTATGCCCACGCCGGTGGCTACAACCCGCCGCGCATCGTGATCCACGGCAACCAGTTGAATGACCTGCCGGACTCCTACAAGCGCTACCTCATCAACTACTTCCGCAAGTCGTTGAAGATCATGGGAACGCCGATCCGGGTGGAGTTCCAGGAGTCGGTCAACCCGTTCGAGGGCAAGAAGAACACCCTGACCCTGAGCCAGGAACGCCAGCGCAAGCGCCTGCTCAAGGCCAAAGCGAAGAAATAAAGCCCTGCGGCTGCCCTTACCGGCAGCCGTTTTTCTTGGTGGCCCTCCTCAGGGCAGACAAACCGGGGGAGGAGCTGCGAGTGATGCCGGTGCACAGTGACGTAAAGAGGAGTCGAGAAGAGAATGAACACGCTGACCTGCCCTGCCTGTCAGGGCGAACTGGACAGCCGCAGCCAGGAGACGACGTGTGGCCAGTGTCAGGCCCGTTATCGCATCCGGACCCTGTGTCCTGCCTGCGGGCAGGAGCTGGAGCGGCTTCGGGCTTGCGGCGCGGTGGATTATTTTTGCAACCACTGCAACACCCTGGTCTCCAAGCGCACCGTTCTGTTTGAAGCGCAGCCTGACAAGGCATAAAAAAGGCGCTGTCCCAATTATGTGTTGGAAGGCTAATCTGGAAGTAGGTCATCACCGCGAGGACCTTCATCATGGATACGCCAGCCTTCCAACACCTGTTGTCCCTCTTTCCATTACTTACTCTGCGTCAGCGCCGTGTCGCTCAGCATGAGCTCGCCGCTCCACACCCGATTACGTCCCTCCATGCCCAGTTACCCACATGCTGCGGCTGTCCCCACTGCCAGGCGGATGCCACCCAGCTGGCCCCCTGGGGCTGGAGCCGTGGGCTGCGTCGTTACCGTTGTAAGCAGTGTCGGCGAACCAGCTCCCTCCTCACCAAGACGCCTTTGGCCAGATTACGTAAGGCTGAGCATTGGGAGGACTACGCCCAGACTCTCATCGACGGGCTCACTGTCCGCCAGGCCGCCGTCCGCTGCGGTGTTTGCAAGAACACCGCCTTCTTGTGGCGTCACCGCTTCCTGAAGGCGATGGCAAACCACCAGGCAACACGGGAAGAAGGCATTGTGGAAGTGGATGAAACCTTCTTCCTCGAATCGTTCAAGGGGCAGCGAGGGTTGCCTCGTCCGGCAAGACATCGTGGCGGGAAAGGGCGTACCCGGGGGACCGGGCGGGATTACATCCCGGTGATGGTGGTGCAGGACAGGGCGGGCCATCAAGCCGACTTTCAGCTGGAAAGGCTGGATGCGCAGACGGTGAAAGCGGTGTTGCAGCCACTCATCGCGCCCGATGCAGTGCTCTGCAGTGATGGTGCAGGGGTGTATGCCAGTTTCAGCCAAGCGCGGGGCATAACACATCAGGTGGTGTACAACCGTCGAGGTGAGCGAGTCATTGGGGCATACCACATCCAGCATGTGAACGGATATCACCGGCGGTTGAAGGAGTGGATGGAACGATTCCATGGAGTCGCAACCCACTACCTGAGGAATTATCTGGGCTGGCGCAGGATGCTGGAACGTTACGGCAGGGAGGTAAATACCAAGATGTGTTTGCATGAGGCGCTAGGGCACCCGATGCAACACGTAATTGGGACATAGCC